>JBGSHH010000696.1:0-16657 GCA_041752355.1 Pirellulaceae bacterium
GGGGCTCCAACTGAGCGCGAGTTGGTTGGTGTGGGGAGTGTTTGCGCGCACCGTGCTTGTTTGGCACATCACCTGGAGCGTCAATTCGCTCACGCACGTCTTCGGCTATCGCACGTATAGCACCGATGAAAACAGTCGCAATAACTGGCTCGTCGCCCTGATCGCAGGTGGGGAAGGGTGGCATAACAACCATCATCATGACCCCACCAGCGCCAGCGTGCAGCATCAGTGGTGGGAGTTCGATATCACCTACTACACGATCCTGGGCTTAAAGTACGTGGGCTTGGCGACTGACGTGATTCGCCCCCGGCGGAAAAGTCCCCAAAACGCCCCACTATAAAGGAAACAGACGAACCGACCCATGGCTACGGGGTTGATGCTCCCGACAAATCCTTCTAGCGTCGTGTCGGGCGAATCGCCGCTACTTGATTCTCGTTTTCGGGGCATCTTCCCGCAATAGCTGGGCGTTCATTCGCTCATATTTTGCCCGCAACCAGTCGAGTTTCGTCCCCGCGCCTCCTTCCAGTCGTTGTCGCGCAGAATCTTCGACCATTTTGGCGAGTTGCAGTAGTTCCTCGTATGCGCTGACACGTTCTGGTTGCGTGAGTACCAGGGCGAGTTTCGATTCGCGAAGATGTTGCGAAGCTGAGAATATCAGATCAATCGATCCCGTGCCATTTCGATAATGTTCGCCAGCGGCAAGGTACTCTTGAACAGCCGTGTTGTAGCGCTCCTTTAGTAACTTTTGCCGGGAATCGTCGAACTTCCGTATCTCAATCTCTCGTGGCTCTTTCATCGCCGACGACTCTTCGGCCATCGCCAAACCGCCACGCGAAATAAGTAAGGCGACCGCCAGAAGTACTGCTCGGGGATAGTGCATGGGAATCTCCTTCCGCAATATTTCTGAGATGTGACAACCACGGCGAGCGTACGGCCCCGCATGGCTTTCGCTAATTAAACCACAGCGCAAACCCGATGAACTCCCCCTGAAACACGCGTTGAAAGCGCCACCAGGTCTCTTGCGAGGTGCATTCGCCTTCCTTCGAGTAAGGCAAGGCGGCGGCGCCGTGGGCCCACATCACCAGATCGAACTCGCGCGGTTCGGTGAAGACTTGCTTCACGTTCACGCCGACTCCCTCGCGAATCCGCCAATGCGGCACCAGTTTCTTGCCTTGCAGAATCGCTTCCGCTTCGTCCAAGAACTCGTGCCAGCCTTCGACCATTTCCTTGCTGACGCGGACACCGGGAATCACGCCGGTTTGTTGCGGATTGGGGACCCATTCATTGTCATCGTCCGTCTCCGCCTGATACGCTTTCCACGTTTGCCGACTGAGATCGATCACCGCCTGCAAGTGTTCCAGCACCACGGGACCACGTTTGGGTTCTAGCAAGGGAAACTTCATCATGTGAATCGCGGCGATCGCATCGGCAATGTCTCCCAACCACGGATCGTTCTTAAGCATGTCGAGCGGAAGCGAAGGTGCTTCGGGTTTGGCGAAGATTTCGCCAGCGATCACGTCAAACAATTCGTGCTGGTCGTACATCAGCACCGTCTCGCACATCGCCGACAGCAAATGGCAGTAGCCGCGCAGCCACAGCACGTCGCCATAGTCAAAGCCGATCACGAACTGTTGTGCCTGCTGGGCGGTAACTTCATCGCCCAGTCCCGCGCCGCGATTGATCTGGGCGTTCATTCTCCACAGCAACTCGTCGGCCGTAGCACGGCCATCGCCATTGACATCGAGCCGAATCAGCGCGAAGTGCAGCGGCAGCTTCACACGCTGGTCTTTGATCTTCGCCAGGGTCACTTCGGACTTGGCCAAGTCGTCGATCAGGTTCTGTAGCATGCGCCGCATATCGGCATATCGCACCTTTTCCGGTCGCGGATTCTCCGGCACCGGCAATCGCAGCAGCGGCAAGCGTAGTCTTGCCCTGGAGTTAGCACCCAGCGCGCCGAACTGATACAGCGACTGCGTTAAATGCTCGATGCTCCAAACGAACTGAATTGTCCCCAGCCCAAAGCGGGCTTCGTCGTCGGTCGGATGTTCCTTCAGATAGTTGGCCAGCTCCCGCTCTCCATCCGCCAGTTTGCCCGCCGTGAGAAAATCTTCCGCCATCGGCGCGTTGGCCGCCTGCAGCCAGGCCGTTGTCGTAAAGAACAGCAATAACGACGCGACTAGAGTGATTCGACGCATGACCGGCCTCGCGCTGGCAAGTGGAAAGGGAGTTTGGTTTAAGCGAGTAAGCACCAAACGCGTTCCGGCGGGGCGCGCGATCGACCGACATTTCACTCCCAAGCGGAGGCAGGCATACTATAAACCTGGCTCCTGCCAGTGATTTGGTCGCATCCAACGATCGAGGCGATTTATCGGCGCGTAAATGCTCCTCGCTCGACGTCCTCCCATCGAATACTTAGCCACACGCGGCCATGGACCGAGTCCGCATTTCATTGGCATTGGTTCGGTTCGGACCAATGCGAAATAGCTGCCAGCATAGGTGCTGGGCAACAGCAAGATTACTGCCATAACAATTGGAATACCGAGATCTTGTTTTGAATTCATTGATTAAACTCCAGTGGGTGATCGGCTGGAAAATATTCCCAATGCCCGGGACGAATGCGACGGTCCACGTGATGCGGAGGATCGTACAGCGAAGTGATCCATTCGGCGGTCCGCGAGCCACCACTGCTTGCCTTGGAGAAGCAACGCATAGCTGGCAACATCTTAATCTTGTTGCCCGAAACCAAACAACGTCGTTTCCGGCTAACCGCTCTCCACTAGCTCACCCATTAAACGTCCGCAATAACCTCCGCCCCTTAAACATGCAATACGCTTCATGCGGACCCAGGGGGCGACTGGTGGAGCCGCGGAGGAGCCAGGCGAGGTCGCCGGTGTCGGTGGTGATGCCGACGGCGGACTGGCCATCCTTGGTGCCGGTGGCGATCAGGACGCGCTCGCCGAAGAATAGCGCCAACGTGTGCGGCACGATCGCCTCCAGCCCGGCATCGTGCAGGCGGCGCTTCAGGCGGGTCACTTCCAAACGCTGCGCGTCGTTCAGCTTGCTGACATCGTACTCGCGCAAGTCCTCGTGCTCGACATGCCAGCCTGCGAAGGCAGCGTAGATATCGTCAGGCGGCAGATCGGCCAAATCGCCTCCAAAGGCGTGCTCCAGCGGTCCCGCGATGCCGATATTCGCATAGACGACGGTGTCGAGGTTATAGACGAAGCGAAACAGGTAGCACTGCACCGGCTCGTCGTAACTGGGCCAATACTGTTCGCGCTCGTCGATTAGTTCCAAACTCGTGGGGGGAATGCCAAACTGCGCTGGCTGCGCGAGCCACAGGGCGAGCCGCGATTCAGCTTGCGCGGTATCGTTGGTGTATTGCTCATCGATGCGGTCCAGCATGCCGAGTTCTTGCGCGTAAGCCAGCACGCGGAGGCGCGCCACCGGCTCGGCGGCGAGTTCGACGAGAATATCGGCGCCAGCTTTCTCTCCCAGGTGGGCCAGCGCCGCCGCCGCTTCGGTGCGCAAGCGACGATGACGGAGTTCCATGGCTTGATAAAGCTTGCCCGTGGCGTCTGGATTGCCAATTTGCGCGAGCGCGTCGCAAAGTGAGACCGCTAGCGGCAAACTTTCCGCAATTATTTCTCCGACCTCTTGCGCGGAGCGACCGGCGTCGGGTTCGTCCTCGATTTGACCGAGTCGTTGCACCAACTCACCGAGCAATTTGATCAACACTGCGGCGCGCTCTTGCGCAGGATGCGCAGGCAACATTTTTTCGCGCGTCAGATAGTTCGCCAGGTCGAGGACGGCGTTGGCGAGATGCTTGTCGGCGAGCGCGTCGAGGAGCGTGGGGAAGAGCGCGCCAGCATCGTAATCAAGATGTTGAAAGAGGGGCGCGAGCGCGACCGCCAGATGCGCCGTATCGATTTGCGGCGCGCGACAAAACAGCTCCGCGAATAGCCGCAATGCCGCGCCACCGCGCAGCGCCGCTAGCCAGCCCAGGATCGCCCAAGCTTCTGCCGGCGAAGATTGTAAGTTGTTATACAGCTTGTTGATACGCGTTAAGTCCGCGGGGGATGGTGAGCTTGGTCCAGCATCACGCGCGAGCGTTCTCGCGCGCACGGAGAGTTGTTCCAGCAGCGCGGCAACGAGTGGTTGCGCGGCGAGCAATTGCGCTGCGGTGAATGCATCGAGTGCCGCCAGCAATTGCGTGATATCATCGTCGCTCGCGCTGCGCACCGCGGCGCTTTCGCGCAACAGTGCGGAGCGCTGTGGCGCTTCCAAATCAGCAAAGCGTTCGAGATGTTGGACGAGCATTTGTAGCGTGACGTTCATACCGACCAGCGTACCTTGTGAGGTGTGATGTTGACAATTTGTCGGAGGCTTATCGTGGGAGAGAATTCACTCTCGACAGTTCGATTTATCTCCGTCTGTTTAGCGCGCCAACGGACAGTGCGCAGAAAATATTTTCAACGGAATGGCTCAAGATGAAGAAATCATCTTGACGAAACACTGGCAAAGTTGGTTCAATTCGAGAAGTTAGGTTGATGATGACGTTCAAGTGACTTAGAGGAACGTTGTCGCGAGTGAATAGGAGTTGCTTCACGGCGCTCCGACACGCTCGTCAAAAAAGCAGGAGTACGTTGTCGCGATGCATTGGCCGTTGGGATGAATGCCTGATGCATTGCGATAAGTAAGGATACCAAGGTGAACTATGTTTGTTCACCAGGAGCGCGAGCTTGTCTCGCGACTCTATTGCGACTTGCGGTGTCGGGGCGTTCGCGCCGCAAGGGTCGCACAACAATGGACGCCCAACAGTGAAGGAATCGATATCATGGCCACGAAGAAAGCTGTCAAGAAGGCTGCCACCAAGACGCCTGCCGCCAAGAAGCCCACCACCAAGGCGACCCCCTCGCCAAAGAAGAAGGCTGCCGCTAAGAAGCCAGCTGCTAAGAAGGCCACCAAGTAGTGGTTGTTGTGGTATCGACCGCTGATGCAATCGGCGGTCGATGGCCACGGTGCGGGTAACAACGAGAAAGGCCGGGTGCTCCTTGCTGCTCAAGGGTGTGACCGGCCTAAGCCGTTTCTTGGGGGCATTTGCCACAATAACCGCCCAGGTGATTGACGAAAACCATTTACACTGCTACGCTTACGTCAAAAACCATTTTCCTGCTGTCACTGCTGACTAGCGAGGCACGTTTTGTCAGATCGCCCGCCCGCCCCCCGACCTCGTCGTCCTAAGCCCGCCCTAAATGCTCCGGCTGCGGACGCTCCTGCCGCGAAGTCCGCTGCTGCTAAGGCTTCCGACGCCCCGCGTCTGGAGGCCCGTGCCGAATCGCCTTCCCGCGCTCGTTCCGCAGGCCATTCGTCAACCAATCACGCCCCTCGTCCCAAGGCTGATCGTCCGCCGTCGACACCTCGCCGGGCCGATTCCGCCAACAGTTCGCCGCCACCGCGCAGCGAGAAGCCCAAGCCTGATCCCGTCGCCAAATCCGCTGCTGATCCGCTCCCGCCGGGTGCCAAGCGCGAAACCGGCACCGTTGGCTTTCCCGATATGGGACTGTCGGACGAGATGATGGCGGCGCTTCAGTACGCCGGCTATACCGCGCCCACTCCCATTCAGGCTGGCCTCATCCCGCTGGCGATGGAAGATGTGGATGTACTCGGCCAGGCGCGCACTGGCACCGGCAAGACGGCCGCTTTTGTGATTCCCATTCTGGAAGGCTTGCATCCCGTGCGCGAAGTGCGCGGCCCGCAAGCGATCATTTTGGTTCCCACGCGCGAACTAGCGGTGCAAGTTTGCGAAGAAGTGGTCAAGCTGTCGCATGGTCAGCGCGTCACTTGCGTCGCTTTGTACGGTGGCAAACCGATTCGTGGCCAGATCGAAAAACTCCGTCGCGGCGCGATGGTGGTTGTTGGCACGCCCGGCCGCGTGCTCGATCACATCGCCCGGCATACGCTGGAACTCAACGACATTTGGTGTACCGTCCTCGACGAAGCCGACCGCATGCTCGATATCGGCTTTCGCCCTGACATCGAAAAAATCTTGCGCAAATGCCCTGCCGATCGGCAGACGCTGCTCCTTTCAGCCACCGTGCCGCCGACGATCGAACGCTTGGCGCAGCGGTATATGCACGAACCGCAAGTATTGAACTTCTCGCCTACCGACGTCGCCGTCGAGACGATCGAGCAGTTCTATTACACCGTTGATAACGAGCGGAAGTTCGATTTGCTGGTGCGCTTGTTGCAACGCGAAGATCCCAAGCAAGCCATTGTGTTCTGTCGCACCAAACGCGGCACCGAGAAGATCTTTCAGCGTCTCAGCAAACGCCTGACTGACCTTTCCGTTGCCAGTATTCATGGCGATTTGCCGCAAGGCTCGCGCGATCGGGTGATGGCGTCGTTTCGTGGTGGCAACATTCGCGTGCTGGTGGCGACCGATGTGGTGGGCCGCGGCATCGATGTTTCGGCGGTATCGCACATCATCAACTATGATATCCCCGCTTTCTGCGATGACTATGTCCACCGCGTGGGCCGCACGGGCCGCATGGGTCGCGAAGGCGTTGCTTACACGTTCGTCTCGCCGGAAGAAGGTGGTGAACTGACGCGGATCGAGGAGCGCATCAATTTGCTTCTCAAACGGGCCGAGATGCATGATCTGGAATTGGTCGCCCCCAAACGTTCGCTCGCGCCCCCCACGACACTCGCCGACGGACAACCCAATCCCGACGCTCCTCCGCCTCCGCCGCAATCGGCCATGCGCCGTCCCGCCAAGCGTTACCGCCGCGGGCTATAGGTGGCGCCTTCAAGGCAACGTTCCAACAACGCCTGCTTGGTGACGAGCGTGACTAGAAATAGCGCTCGAAGTGGATATTGCCTGAGTGCGCAGGGCTATCGATCGTAAAGCCCAGCTCGGTCAAGAGGCCGATGGCGCCAGAATTCAGGTTGTGGGGCTCGGCTGCGGTCAAGCCAATCATTTCCGGATTGCCGCATAAGAACACATGGGTATTCTGCGGTGCCAGCGGAAAGCCCAGTGTTCGCTCCGTATCCGCGGCGCGCAACACATCTTGCACGTACTTCTTGCCGACATAGCCGGGCAATGCCGAATCGATGTTTTCCGCCTCGCGCGTGGTCAGGGGCACATAGCGATAGATTGGGAACATCCTCGCCAAATGTTGATGGGCCTGCTGGTAGGCTAAATCCTCGCGCTTCCGGACGCAGACGATCGAGGCAATCTTTCCCTGATGCCCACGGGCGAGCAAGTCGGCGACCATCGCGTTATGGGGTGCCTCGCCTGTCCCGGTGGCGGCGAATAAAACGTTGCAGGTGGTAGGCAAGTTGGTCAACGTGTATGTGCCATGCACGATAGGATCCAGGAATAGCCGGTCACCGAACTGCAATTGGAACAGACGTGGCGTGAGCATCGGTCGCCCCGGTCGCGTGTGGCGCACCAAGGCGATAAAGAATTCCAGTTCGTCTACATCGCCAGGACGCACCAACGCGCCAGCCTCGTCGAGCGGTGTATGACTAATTGAATAAGCGCGGCGAATGAGTCGCGGCGATAGACCATCGATTGCTTCATCGCAATCCAAGTGTGGTTCCCATGACCCCAGTCCCAACGTTGCATACTGACCAGGCAGGTAGGCTAAACGTCCAACATCGGGTCGCACCCACAAGAGCATGAGCTCGGAATGAATGTGCCGCAGGCGAGTTACGGTAGAATTATAGGGAATTGCGTCCACTTCCCACCTGGCTGCGACTGTAAGAGACATTCCATGATGGAATCGGAGCAAAATAGTTTGCGCGCTCCATTGCGTCCTGACAAGAGACCTCCCTTCGTCGGGCCTCGCCCGCTGCAAGCGAACTGACTCCCGGCAGCGTACCTCCGCTTGAAGCGTTGCCGAGCGAGGTCCACTTCTGATAGTGAGCCCAAGAAAAGTGCGCAGATATGCCCAACGTGCCAGGTGACCGCGCGCTTGCGAGCGAAATTCCTTTGCAATGGAAACAGCATCTCCCGTATGATGCGCGAGTATCTAGTGTCACCTTGAATGTCTCCGTAATTGGTACGTCGTTTGCTTCATGCTAGGAATGAATTGAGCTTGTGCGATCTCGTGATCGGACTTGGCAGCCCTCATGGCGATGATGCCGTGGGGTGGCAGGTGGTGGAGAGACTGCGCGAAAAGTTCGAGCGTAGCGTTACGTTGCGAACGATTCGTGAGCCATTGCAGTTGCTCGACTTCATGAATCCCGCAGCGCGCTTTTGGATTTTGGACGCCTGCCAGAGCGGCGCGCCGGTGGGAACGGTCCATCGATTCCATTGGCCGAGCGATCAACTCGAAAACGTTCGATCCACATCCACCCATGCGACTAGTTTGGCTATGGCGCTGCAACTGGCGGAGGTGCTTGGTAAATTGCCCGCGCAGATAACCATCCTGGCTGTGGAAGTCGATTCATGTTCGAGGGTCGAAACGGAACTGTGTCCCGCGGTTCGTGCTGCGGCCACACGTCTGGAAAGTTTGCTCATCCATGAACTGAATCTCGCGAGAACGAGCCCTCACGTTAGGAGATGAAGGAAATTCGTATGCACGAGTCATCGCTAGTTCAGGCGCTCCTTCGCCAGGTTCGACAACTCATCCAGGCTCAGGGTGCTAGTCAAGCCACGGAGATCGATGTGTGCGTCGGTGAATTCTCGGGGTGTGATCCAGAACTCTTTTCCTTGGCTTATGCACGCGAAATTGCGGACGCGGATATTGGTCGCGCTCGCTTGAATATACGACGCGCTAAATTGACGGGCAGTTGCAACGGATGTGGACAAACATTTGAAATTCAGCGATTCCGCTTTGAATGCCCGGGATGTACTAGTACGGATATCACGACCACAGGCGGAGAAGAATTGGTGCTGGAGAATGTCACCTTGGAGATCGCCCCATGACCGACACTTCACAAAGCCTGGGCCACCTGCCCGCGCTCGCAGGCTTAGATGAGGCTCATCTACAGCAATTGGCGACCGTGGCGAAGTTGAGGGCATTTCCGGCGGGCAAAACGATTTTTCGCGAGGGAGAGCCCGCGAACGATGTGTACTTCATTGCCACAGGAAATGTGGGTCTCGATATCTGCGCACCCGCGGTGGGTTGCCGACGCATCTTGACGATTGGCGCTGGAGAATTGCTCGGCTGGTCGCCGTTGTTCGACCAACACCGCCTGACCGCCACCGCGCGTGCGCTGAGCGAGGTGCAAGCGTGGGTTTTGAGTGGGGCGGAAATCCAAGCGATGTGCGCAAGCGATCCGCGTTTCGGATACGAGTTCATGCGACGCGCCGCGCTAGCCATCGCTCAGCGACTCAGCGCGACGCGACTACAACTCTTGAATGTCTATGGTGACCAAATGCCCCTGGGCGCCGCACAGGAGTAGCCGTGTCGATGGAACTTCTACCAATCGGTTCAAAGGTATCGCTGCCGCATGGCGAATTGCAGTTGCTGATCGATCGTTTGCGCAGGCTGGGTTACCGTACGATTGGTCCCCAGGTCGCGGACGGTGCCGTGGTGTATGACGACATCTCGTCGATGCAACAAATGCCCCTGGGAAAGATCGACGTGCAAGATGGCGGGTACTACCGACTGCAAGTTGATCCCACGGCAGGCCATTTCGACTATGTCGTCGGTCCCCATTCGCTCAAGAACTACATCTTCCCACCCAAACTCACATTACTCACGGCGGAGCGCACGGGGGAGAATTGGGAGTTTGCATTGCCTGACGACGATGCACCGCCGCTGGCTGTATTGGGCGTGCGGAGTTGTGATCTTCACGCACTCGCCGTGCAGGATCGCGTGTTCTTAAATGGGCCCTACGTCGATCCCGCTTATCAATTGCGCCGGGAGCGGCTGTTCCTGGTCGCTGTCAACTGTCGTCGCGCCGCGGCCACCTGCTTTTGCCATTCGATGAATACTGGCCCCGCGGTAAAGAGCGGTTTCGATCTTGCGTTGACGGAGCTTGCTGACTTATTTGTGCTGGAGGTGGGGAGCGAACGCGGACGTGAAGTACTCCAGGCGCTCAACTGGCAAGTCTGCAGCGAGCAAGACAGCCAGCAGGCGGCACAGCTATCGCGCGATTTGGCGCAAGCCATGCATTCGCGCGCAACCCACACTCCCGATCCCCAAGGCGGCGGTCCGAGAGCGCGGCACTTGAATACGGAAGGCATCCGCGACCTGTTGATGGGAAATCTAGAACATCCCCGGTACGGAGAAGTCGCCGAGCGCTGTTTGGCTTGCGCCAATTGCACGCTCGTCTGTCCGACCTGTTTCTGCAGCAGCGTGGAGGAAGTCACCGATCTCACAGGCGAGCATGTGTCGCGCGAGCGGACATGGGCGTCTTGTTTCACGGCGGAACACAGCTACATGAACAGCGGCACGGTGCGCAAAGCAGTTGCAGCGCGCTATCGACAGTGGCTGACGCACAAGCTGGCAACCTGGATTGATCAGTTTGATGTATCGGGTTGCGTGGGCTGTGGACGGTGCATTACATGGTGTCCGGTGGGTATTGATCTCACCGTTGAAGTCGCCGCCATTCGCGAGAGGACTTAACCGATGGCGTGTGCTACCCCGATCAATTCGTCTGTCAGTCCTTGGTTACCGCAGAAGGCGCGCATCGAGGGAATCAAGTCGGAGGTGCTGGGCATAGCAACCTATGATCTACGCCTGCTCAACGATGTAGCCGCCACTCGTTTTCGCTTTGCGCCTGGTCAGTTCAACATGCTCTATCTGCCAGGCTTTGGCGAAGCGGCCATTTCGATCAGTTCCAATCCTGCCCAGCCAGACTTGATCGGTCATACGGTACGCATCGCAGGCAATGTCACGCAGGCGCTCTCGCGTTTAAATCCCGGCGATCAGCGTGCCTTGCGGGGGCCCTTTGGCTCGGCGTGGCCTGTGGAGGATTGCCGTGGCTGTGACAGTGTGCTCGCGTGTGGCGGTGTTGGCCTGGCGCCACTGCGCCCGGTGATTTATCACATCATGAATCACCGGCAAGACTACGGACGTGTCCATTTGCTCTACGGCGCGCGCAATCCGAGTGACTTGCTGTACAACGCCCAGTACGACCAGTGGCGTGCGGCGGATATTGAAGTAAATGTTACGGTCGATCTGGGGGACGGTAATTGGCAGGGAAATATCGGCGTGGTCCCGGTCTTGTTCTATCGGCTGCGTCTGAATGCCTTGCAGACACGCGTGCTGACGTGCGGTCCGGAGATCATGATGCGCTTCGTCATTTTCGAAGCCCTAGCACGAAAGGTACGGAAAGAGCATATCTTTCTATCCATGGAACGAAACATGAACTGCGCCCTGGGTCTGTGCGGACATTGCCAATTGGGACCGGCGTTCGTTTGCAAGGACGGTCCCGTGTTCACTTATGCTCAGATGGAGCCTTATTTGCACCTGGAGGACTTGTGATGCAAGCCAAGCCAAAACTTGCGGTGTTCAAGTTCGCCTCATGTGATGGTTGCCAGCTTTCGTTGCTGGCCGCGGAAGATCATTTGCTCGCCTTGGCGGGAGCCGTGGAAATCGCCTATTTTTTGGAGGCCCGCACTCAGACGCTCGCAGGGCCCTACGATGTGGGGCTCGTCGAAGGCTCCATTACCACAGCGCATGATGCGCAGCGAATTCATGACATTCGCAAACAATGTAAGTTTCTGGTGACCATTGGTGCTTGCGCCACGGCCGGCGGTATCCAGGCGTTGCGCAATTGGGCGGATGTGAACGACTTTATCAGCCAGGTTTACGCACATCCCGATTACATCCACACACTGGCGACCAGCACGCCGATTGCCGAACACGTGACGGTCGACTTCGAGTTGCGGGGCTGCCCCATCAACAAAATGCAACTGGTGGAACTGCTCTCTGCGCTGCTGCGCGGTGCGCGCCCCAAAGTTCCCAACTATAGCGTCTGCGTTGAGTGCAAACGGCGCGGTACGGTGTGTGTCGCCGTCGCACAAGGCATCGCATGTTTGGGTCCCGTGACGCAAGCTGGCTGTGGAGCGATTTGTCCTGCTTACAATCGCGAGTGCTTTGGATGCTATGGCCCCAAAGAACAGCCCCATCTCGTTAGCCTGACGACGCATTACGAACAGCACGGAACCCGTCGCGAGCACTTGACTCGCCTCGTGCGAGGCTTTAACGGCTACGCGCCAGAATTCCGTGAAGCGAGCGACGCACTGGAAAAGTCATCTCCCCCCAGCTGACCGGTCATCCTCATGCCTGCCAATCGAACATTTCAAGTCAAAGCACTCTCGCGCGTGGAAGGAGAAGGAGCGCTGTATGTGCGGCTCGATGGTGATCGAGTGGAACACGTGGAATTGAACATTTACGAGCCGCCACGGTTCTTCGAAAGCTTTCTGCGTGGCCGGGAGGTGCGCGAAGTGCCCGATATCACCGCGCGCATTTGCGGAATTTGTCCGGTGGCTTATCAAATGAGTTCGTGTCACGCTCTGGAAGAGGCGCTCGGTATTGCCGTTTCGCCAGAGATTCGCACCCTACGCCGGTTGCTGTACTGTGGCGAGTGGATCGAGAGCCATGCGTTGCACATCTACTTTCTGCATGCACCGGATTTTCTAGGCTACGAAAGCGGCATCAGCTTGGCGCGCGATCATCGCGAAGTTGTCGAGCGTGGGCTGCGCCTGAAGAAAATCGGCAACGAGTTACTCGAAGTACTCGGTGGGCGAGCGATCCATCCGATCAACGTGACCGTCGGAGGTTTTTATCGCGCGCCGTCACCCGCCGCATTGCGCAAATTGCTGCCGGATCTGGAATGGGGGCTGGAAGCGTCGTTGGAGACGCTCCGCCTGGTTGCTGGTTTCGAGTTTCCCGCATTCGAAGTGGATTACGAGTTCGTCTCGCTACGCGATGCGGCGGAATATCCGATGAATCATGGCCGGATCGTTTCGTCCAGCGGACTCGACATTTCCATGTCCGACTACGAACAGCATTTTCGAGAAGAGCATAAGCCACAGAGCACGGCTCTGCACAGCGTGATGTTGCCTGACGCCAAGAACTATCTGGTTGGCCCGTTGGCGCGTGTGAATTTATGCTTTGAACAACTGACACCCCGCGCGCGGCAGGCGGCGGAGCAATGTGGGATCAATTGGCCATCTCGCAACAACTTTCAAAGTATCGTCGCCCGTGCCATTGAATTGATTGTGGCCTTTGAAGAGGCGGTGCGGATCGTTAAAGCCTACGACGCTCCGATCCAGGTCAGTCGCGTCGCTTACGAACCTCGTGCAGGCGAAGGCTGTCACGCCACCGAGGCGCCGCGCGGTTTAATCTACCATCGCTATCGGATTGGCGAAGATGGGCTGATTGCCGAGGCGAAGATCGTGCCTCCCACCTCGCAGAATCAAGGTCAAATCGAGGAGGACCTGCGACGCTTCGTGCCGAGTGTGATTCGTCTGGATGACGAAGCGGCGACGCGCAAGTGCGAGCACTTGATCCGCAATTATGATCCTTGCATTAGCTGCGCGACCCATTTCCTGAAACTGACTTGGAATCGCCAACTCGATTCGGGAACGGAGAAAACTTTATGACCAAGCATACGATCCAGGTAGGTCAGGATATTCGCGCCGAACGTCGCGCCGCGGCGCAGCAATTCCAAAGCGCACTGACCGCTCTAGGCACTTAAGTCGTGCGACTTCTTTCTTCGCCGGGGGCTGGTAAGACGACCCTGCTACAAGCAACGCTCCAGCGACTAACCGGAACCTTCGCCTGTGGCGTGCTGGTGGGTGATGTGGAGACGACGCGCGATGCCGACCGTCTCGCGCCATTCGCACCGACCGCGCAGATCACAACCGGTGGCGCGTGCCATCTGGAGTTGCCGCTCGTGGAGCGACGTTTGCCTGATCTAGGGGATACCGACTTCGCGTTTCTGTTTATCGAAGACATCGGCAACTTGATCTGTCCCGCGTCACACGAGTTGGGCGAGCACTTGCGGGTGATCGTTCTCAGCACGACTGAGGGAGATGACAAACCCGGCAAGTACCCCAAGGCATTTCGCACCAGTCAGGTGGCAGTGATTAGCAAACTGGATTTGCTGCCGCATGTCTCCTTCAGCGTCGAGTCCGCCAAGGCCGATGCTCGCCTGGTGCAACCAGAGTTGAAGTTCTTTGGAGTCAGCGCGCTGCGTGGCGAAGGACTGGACGCGTGGTGCGCGTTCCTGGTAGAACAGCGCCGGCGAACTTTGGAAATTGCTGAATCATCCGCGTCTTGAGTCGTGGCCGATGCCTTCTCTACCGTCCACCCGAACCGACTGCGTCGCCCGGCAAATTCTGCTACACGGCCAAGTGCAAGGGCAGGGTGTGCGTCCCGTTGTGTATCGACTCGCGGAACGCTACTCGCTGCAGGGTTACGTACGGAACACTTGCGCAGGCGTTGAAGTCGTGGTGCAAGGATCGTCCGACGCGGTGGAGAGTTTTTGCGCAGCGTTGCCCGCAGCATTGCCCCCCGGTGCCGCGCTCCAGCAATGTGCTGTCAAACATATTCCCGTTTCGAAGCGCGCCGCGTTTACGATTCTGGACGATTCCGATGCAGGACCGATAGCAACCCTAGTTCCGCGCGATCTTGGCTTGTGCGACGAGTGTTTGGCGGAGGTATTGTCGGCCACCGACCGCCGCCATCACTATGCATTTACTAGCTGCACTCGTTGCGGACCGCGCTACAGCCTGCTTCGTGCGATGCCTTACGATCGCGCTGCGACGAGCATGGCGGTCTTTCCCCTCTGCGGCGCATGCGCCCAAGAATATGGGTCATCGCGTGATCGCAGATTTCACGCCGAAGGGATTGCCTGCCCCCAGTGCGGTCCGGAAGTGTGGGCGACCAACGCTCAGCGGCGGGTCGTGGGATATGGTGAGAAAGCGATTCAATTTGCCGTCGACTTGCTGCGGTCGGGGGAGATTCTGGCGCTCAAGGGAATCGGCGGTTATCAATTGCTGTGCGACGCCACCTCGCAGGAAGCCGTGCTACGGCTGCGCAGGCGGAAGTGTCGCGCCGCCAAGCCGCTCGCGGTCATGGTCGCCACGCTCGAATCTGCGGGCGACGTCGCTGTTGTCGGCAATGCGGAGCGAGACGCACTCGCCAGTCATTCCAATCCCATCGTTCTCGTGCGTTCCTGCGCTGGTTCAGCATTGTGCGATGCGCTTGCCCCTGGCTTGGACGAAGTCGGAATCATGCTGCCGTCGACTCCCCTGCATGGGCTGATTGCGCGCGGTGTCGGTCGCCCACTGGTTTGCACCAGTGGCAATGTGGAAGGGGAGCCGCTGGTCTATCGGGAAAGTGAGGCGCAGACTTTGCTGTCTGAGCTTTGCGATGGCTGGCTGCATCACGATCGTGAAATCGTCCGGCCCATCGATGACAGTGTGGTGCGAGTCATCGCCGGACGATCCGTCACCATTCGCTTGGCCCGCGGGCTCGCGCCGCTGGCACTTTCGCACTCATCCGATCGGCCCATGCTCGCCTTAGGTGGGCATCTGAAGGCGGCACCAGCCTGGTACAACGGGCGGCAAGCGGTGCTCGGTCCGCATGTCGGCGATCTCGAAACGCTGGCGACGCGAGAACGCCTGATGATGCAACTAGATGACTGGCAACGGTTCTATCGGTTTGAGCCAGAATTGCTCGTGCACGATTTGCATCCCGATTACTTTACAACGCGCTGGGCCGAGTCTCAAGAGATACCGCGACTAGCGGTGCAGCATCATCATGCGCACGTCGTCGCCAGCATGCTTGAGCATCAATGGCTGGATCGCACCGTGCTGGGTGTCGCTTGGGATGGTGTCGGATACGGGAGGGACGGAACGCTTTGGGGCGGTGAGTTTTTGCTTTGCCACGCGCGAGGCTTCACTCGGCTGGCGCGTTTGCGACCCTTCGCGCTCCCAGGCGGAGACCGCTGCGTGCAGGAGCCTGTGCGTACCGCGATTTCCGTGCTCGCGGCAGCGTTGGGCGTCGAAGCTACGGCGAGTTGGCTGTCCGCCATAGCCAAACTGGAGCATCTTAAGCCTTTGCTTCGGATGCTGAACAATGCGTCTGCCTCGCCACGAACCACCAGTGCGGGGCGATTGTTTGATGCCATCGCTTACCTTTGTCTGGGTATCGAGCGCGTCGACTATGAAGGACAAGCGGGGATGCAACTTGAGGCGATCGCCGACCGATCGGCAGCGGGCAGCTATCGTTTGCCACTGGTGGAAACAGTATGCAACGGAGAGCCCCTCCTGGAGCTCGATTGGCGACCGCTCGTTGACGACTTGCTTCGCGATCGACGTGGCGGCGCTTCGCCCGGTGACCTTTCAATGCGGTTTCATCGCACGCTGGCCGCCGGAATTGTGCAAATCTGCCGCTTGCGACCTGAGTTGCCTGTGGTTCTCTGCGGTGGTGTCTTCCATAACGGGCTATTGACCGAATGCGTGGTGGAACAGTTTGGGCAATATCCTCAACCGCTTGGACTTCCTGGCACGATTCCGATCGGCGACGGCGGAATCGCTGCCGGACAGTTGGCGATTGCGTCCGCAACAAGGGAGTACCAGCGATGTGTTTAGCCGTCCCCGGAATGGTTGCCAAGTGGCTTGATCGTACGCCTTACTTCGCCCGCGCCAACGTCGAGTTCGGCAGCATCTCGCGCGAGGTGA
>JBGSHH010000697.1:0-6291 GCA_041752355.1 Pirellulaceae bacterium
ATCGATGCCGTGCGTGTCCTCACGTAAAAAGCTGCCGGCTTATTGCTTCTGTTCTCGTATTTCTTCGTGTCTTTGTGCCTATGTGGTAACCCTGCATTCTCCGGAAAAATGCAAGAATACAAGGCAGGCTGGAAGCCTACCCCACATGGTCAATGCTTAAAGTGCCTTCTGCCGGTGAAGATCATCGGCAAACCATGTTCATTGCAGGCGGCGATAACGTCGGCGTCTTTGACCGATCCGCCCGGCTGAATGATAGCGGCGATCTTCGCTTGGGCAGCGCGATGAATCGAATCGGGAAACGGAAAGAACGCATCGGACGCGAGCACGGAACCGGGCGAGCGCTCGCCTGCCTTGGCGATCGCGATCTCAACCGAATCGACGCGACTCATCTGCCCTGCGCCGGCACCGAGCAGCATCCCGTCCTTGCAGAGACAAATCGCGTTGGACTTGATATGCCGCACCATCGCCCAAGCGAAGCGTAGTTCGGCCAGCAATGCTTCGCTCGGTTGCGCTTGAGTAACGACTTTCCACTCCGCTTCGGGATCAGGCAGCACGTCGGCATCTTGCATCAGCATGCCCCCTTCGATGAAACGTAGTTGTCGCTGCGAGACTTGCTCCGGCAGCGCACCAACCTCCATCAGTCGCACGTTATTGCGCCACTTCGGCTTGGTCGTGAGAATCTGCACCGCTTCCGCTGAAAAGCTGGGCGCGACAATCGCTTCAATGAATAGCCCCGGGGTCGCCAACACTTCGGCGGTGGCAGCATCGACTGGTTGATTCATACTTAGCACGCCGCCGAACGCGCTTTGCGGATCGCCTGCGAGCGCCTTCTGCGTGGCGATCGCGAGCGTCTCACCAATCGCCGCGCCGCATGGGTTGTTATGCTTGATGACCGACACCGCCGGCTGCGCGAACGCCCGCACAATCGCCAACGCGCTATCGAGATCGAGCAGGTTGTTGTACGACAGCTCCTTGCCATTGAGTTGTTTGGCGGTCACGAGACTCGGTCCGCTCGTGCCGCTGGCCACATAGACCGCCGCCTGTTGATGTGGATTCTCGCCATAGCGCAACGTCGCGCTAAGCTTCAGCGGCACGTTGATGGTCGGTGGAAAGGCGTCACTGGCAGCTTGCTGGGCGAAGTACGTCGCAATCGCTTGATCGTAAGCGGCAGTCGCGGAAAACGCGGCGGCGGCCAGTCGTTGACGCAGCGACCAACTTAGCCCTTGCTTGTCGCGCAGATCGCTCAAGATGCTCTCGTATTGCGTGTGGCAGGTAGCGATGGAAGTGAAAGCGTGATTCTTGGCGGCGGCACGCACCAGGCTCGGACCACCGATATCGATCTGCTCGATCGCTTCCGCGCGGGTCACGCCCGCCTTGGCGATGGTCTGCTCAAAGGGATAGAGATTCACCACCACCAGTTCGAACGTGGCGATGCCGTGTTGCTCGAGAGCCGCCATGTCGTCCGCGCGATCGTGCCGACACAGAATGCCGCCGAATATCTTGGGATGCAGCGTCTTTAACCGACCATCCATCATCTCGGGAAAGCCCGTGTAGGCGGAAACATCTTGTACTTTCAGACCCACGTCTTCCAGAAACTTGCGCGTGCCCCCCGTGCTATAAATCTCCACCCCTAGCGCGGCCAAACCCTGGGCGAATTCCGCCAGGCCGGTCTTATCGCTGACGCTAATTAGCGCACGACGCAAGGCGACAAGTTCCGGCGGGGGTGAATGCGAAGCGGGAGCAGCCATGATCAGCGTTCTTTGCGGCTAGAGACAACAAGCGGGAAGCCTATAGTTGTCAAGCGCTGGGGCCGATTGGTCAAGGCGGGAGGGGCGCGCCGCAAGAAACAACGGTGGCGTTGGCACGCTTCTTGCGCTCCAACGCCACCTATGGAAGCCGTCGGGAGGGTCGATTGGTCTCGCTGCTCGGGTTGGATCAGCGAGACGTCGACCCTCCCACGGGTTAGTCCGGTGAGGAGAGGTACGGACTAGTTATTCGCGTCACTGACGGGACGCGTCACGTTGCCCACTCGCAAACCATCACCTTGAGTGACGTTGAGAATCTGATTCGAATCGAGAACGCTCGTGCCGCTGGTGGGACGGAGGAACTCCGTGAGTTGTAGCAGCGTCGGCGACATGAGCAGAATCAACACCGCCGGAGCGAAGCAGAACATCAGCGGCAACGTCAAAATCACAGGCGTTTTGTTGGCTTGCATGGTGGCCAGCTGACGACGCGTTTGACGGAAGTGATCGGCTTGATCGAGCAACGAGACCGACAACCGGCTACCGAGTTGCTCACCACGAGCGAGCAAACCGGCGACCTGGCGAACTTGCGGCATGTCGATACGATCGGCGAAGTCGGCCAAGGCTCGCTTCAAGCTGCCTACTTCCGATTGACGCTTGAGGATCAACAATTCTTCGCCCAGGGCCGGATACGAGGTGAGATTGTGAGCCACGTGATCCAACGAAGGAGAAAGTGGCATACCACCGCTCAAACACATGGAGAGCATGTCCATCATGTCCGACAAACCATCTTTGATTTCGGCTAAACGGTGACGGCGACGGAAGAACACGTACAAACGAGGCACGATCGACAAGGCACCGGCGGCGATACCACCGAGCACCAGGATGCGCACCATCTGTTCCGGCGGGCTAACCACAGCCAGCACGCCCGCAATCGTCAACGGCAGAAACAGGGCGACAAACCGCAAGGCATAAATGCTAATGCGGGCGGTGCGGCTATACAAACCGGCTTGGCGGAGCAACTGGTTAAAGTCGCTACGTTCTTTGGCCGATTCCGGCAACTGCGTCGCCAACGCGTCGGTCAGTGAGCCGAATACACCGTTTTCGCCAGGCGTACGTAGGAGCATTTCCAGATCCATCGCGGCCGGGATCTTCTCCGTCGGCTCGGCTGCTTTGCGCGGCTTCGTCAACAGACGCACGACCAGGATCAGCAGCGCGGCCACGGCGGCCAGCAACAGCCAGGTAGAATTCTTGGCACCGTACACGGCTTCGAAGTTGCCTTGCACGAGCTTGGTGAACAGGTCTTTGAGATCCAACAGGATTTCGTTCATGTGATTGTTACCCGAGTTTGACTGAACGAACGAAACAATGAGTTACGCAATTGAGGTGCTTGTGTTAGTACTGAACCTTCAACACTCGCCAGACCCAAATCGCACCGATCACTTGCAACGCGGCGGCGATGGTGAGCAGGGTCGGACCCAAGCGATGCGTGAAGAAGACTTGCAGGTATTCTGGTTCGAGCCAGGCCAAGGCGGTCAAGCCGAGCATACTGCCGACCACCATACCGATGGCGGAGAGTCGGCTACCGGCTGACACCGCCATCAAGTGACCGCGAATTTCCTGACGATCGCGAGCTGTATGCGACAAGCGTTCGGTCAGCACGGCCAAGTTACCACCTGCCTTGCGATGCACGAGGACCGCCGTCGCGAAGATACGAAATTCCGCCAACGGAATCCGGCGCGCCAGGCGATCCATCACGGACAGCGGCGTTTGACCCAAGGTGAACTGATGAGCGGCTTGGGCGAACTCGTCTTTCAGCGGACCGGTCATTTCGCGAGCGACGAAACCGCAAGCTTCTTCCAAGGTGTGACCCGAGCGTACGGCGTCCGCGACGATCTGCAACGTTTCCGGCATGTGCTTCCGCATCACCGAAATCCGCCGCCAGCGAATCAGCGAGAAGACAATGATCGGCAACATCGTGCCAGCGACCAGACAGACCGCGGCGCCCAGGAAGTGTTCGAAAAACACCAAGGGGATGCCGCCTGCCAACAGGCCGCAGGAGACCACGATGAGCATCGCCGCCGAAACGGTCAGCGGCAGACCCGATTCTTCAATCAAACAGACAAACCATTTATCGAACGAGCCGTACTCGGCCTCGATCGGAATGAGTTCCAAACGCTTTTTGGCGTTTGGATCTTCCGGCTTGGTGAGCATGTCGCGGATGAACAAGCCCACCGCCAGCATGATGATCGTCGCGGCCACAAAGGCGGCGATGACGACGAGGATAAATGAAGTCATGGAACTCTCCAACAGTCAGCGGTTGTACGTCTGGTCTTTGCGTTTCATCGCACCGTGTTAACCGGGCGACGAGAAGTGGTTGTTAAGGCTTGATCACGCGCGAGATCGGTGCCAAAGCTTCGACCGGAGTGAGTTCGCGTTTCGCGAAGATGTGCTCCGGCAAGTCGATGCCAACATCGTGCAAGCGATTGAGGAAGCGTGGGCGGTTGCCGGTCGCATAGAACGAACCACGCGACAGGCCATGTTCATCGACACCGCACTGCTTGTAGCCGAACAAGTCTTGCATCACGTATTCGCCGTTTTCCAGGCCGCAGACTTCCGAAATCCGCGTCACGCGACGAGCACCACCCTTCAAACGGGCCAGATGCACGACGACGGTGATCGCCGAAGCGATGTAGCGTCGCACGACTTGCACCGGCAGTTCGTAACCGGCCATGCTCACCATAACTTCCAAGCGACTCAAAGCGTCGTTGGAATCGTTGGCATGGATGGTGGTGAGCGAACCTTCGTGACCAGTATTCATCGCCTGGAGCATATCGAGAGCTTCACCACCGCGAACTTCGCCGATGACGATCCGATCGGGACGCATACGCAACGCATTCCGCACGAGGTCGCGTTGGGTCACTTGTCCCGAGCCTTCCGAGCTGGGAGTACGTGTTTCCAACGACACAACGTGTTTTCGTTGCAGCTTGAGTTCCGCCGAGTCTTCGATCGTCACCATGCGTTCACCAGCGGGGATAAAACGCGACAAATTGTTGAGGAACGTGGTCTTTCCAGCACCCGTACCACCACTGATCATCATGTTGATGCGGCCTTCGACAGCAGCTTCCAACACTTGGACCATTTCGGGGCAGATCGAGCCGCGCACCAACAAGTCAGCGACTTCGAGCGGTTTGTGACCGAAGCGACGAATGGAAAGCACCGGTCCCGACAAGGCCAGCGGCGGAATGATCGCATTCACACGAGAACCGTCCGGCAAGCGAGCATCCACCATCGGGTTTTGCTCGTCGATACGACGACCAACGCGGGCGACGATACGACCGATGATCTGCATCAAGTGCTCGTCGTCGGCGAAGACCGTGTTGGTCTCTTGCAAACGACCAAAGCGCTCGACATACACTTCGTAGGCACCGTTGACCAGAATATCGGTCACATCCGGGTCTTGCATGTACGGTTCGAGTGGTCCCAGACCAAACGACTCGGCGACGAGCTCGTCGATCAGGCGTTCTTCATCGACGCCGGCCACGAGTTCCGGCTTGGCCCGTAGGATGCTTTCCGACAAGCGACGAATATCGGCCCGCAGCTCGTCGTCGGTCAGACCCGCGATGCGGGAGAGATCGAGCGAATCAAGCAAGTCGCGGTGGATACTGGTCTTCAACCGTTGGAAACGAGCTTCGTGCGATTCACTTCGCAAGAAGGTATCCAAGCGATGGCTAGGACCAGGCAAAAAGCCTGGGGTACCCGTGCCGTGTTGATCGACCGTCGGAACTGCCCCAGCCGGGCGGAAGGGATTGAAATTCATATCACCTGGCTCCTCAAAATCAATGGACGCTGCTTCAGATTAGGTTCGGACGAGGGAACCGAGCGAGCGCCCGGCGGTTTGTTGACTCTCTGTCAGTAATGCAATTCCAGTGCCACGCCTCTTGCGTGATCCTATGCGTAGGATGGATTTCTAAATCCGTCCCCTGTCTTCTCAAGGTCGGCTCTGGAAAACCAACCTCTTAGCTTCGCCCTGCGGCTGGCGGCGTTGTGCCCTGGGAGTATTCCCCGCCGCTGGCCGCAGGCGTTGTTGCTTAGCGTGATAAACGTAGTTTGTGGATGTACAGGTTCTCCGGCACGTCGTCGAAACTCGTATTGCTGTTACCATCGGCGTCGATGGTGCGAGCGGTCTCGGCCGTGAAGTGAACGTAGAACGTGGGTTCCAAGATCACTCGCAGTTGCGGCGTCGAGTTCATGCCATTGACCACATTGACAACATCAGATTGCAATACTCGTGCCGCGACGAAGCCAACCAGGTTGGCGACGTGGGTGTTGTCGTTATAGTTGTCATAAAGCGGAAAAATTCGGCGCGGTTCGTTGCTTTGGGCGATATCGTCGAGCATGTCGGCCAGCTCTTGAGCATTGTCCGGGTGCGATTGATCGGCTCGGAACGATTGCATCGCGGCTTGTGGCTGCGAAGGTGCAATCGGTCCCAGGTAGTCGCCGTCAAAATCGCCAGGACCGATGCCAGCCAGCGTTTGCGTCACAACCC
>JBGSHH010000698.1:0-7892 GCA_041752355.1 Pirellulaceae bacterium
AGTTCGTCGAGAGAAAGGCGGGCTGATTCGCACCATAGGGGCTACTTGCAATCGACCACGACTGATCGATTCCCCCGACGACCTGGGTGCCTGTGTTGTTAAGAATGAAAGTATCCGCCTGCACTGTGCCAGCGAGGAGGAGGAAGAGGGAGAGGACTGGTACCGCGCGCATGGTTTTGCCTCAAAAGTGGTTAGTCAAAATGGGGTATTGCGAATCAATACAAATACCATGCCAATTGAGTTATATTGCGGCGAGTAGTTAAAATGGGAGGTTTTTAGCCTCCTTCCCGATCGGCTGCATCACAAATGTGTAAACTGGTATTTACACCTTGGCGCTAACCAAGCGGGATTGTGAACACATCTTGCGCGATCGGCCCAGAACGACGCTTCCACTCACGAAAAGCGCGACGGTCGCGACGTTTCATCTGCCCGCTTTCTGGGCAGCCAGCCTTGGGCAACCGTTGACCAATCGCCCTAAGCCATTTACAATCAAGGAGTTGGCGATAGTTCGACGGCTCCTTAATGGTGCACTTTGACTTGGCAGCGATGCCTTAGCGGCCAACTATCCACCCTCAACTTCGATATTCATTTCACCCTTGGGTCCGCCGACAAGCATGGCGGAAGCAATCGCGTGGCTACGCCTTCCCGAAGTGGAGTATTTTCCAAGGCGACGGATCGCCGTGTCGAGCTCTTCACCGAAAGCGTCAGCTTCGATCACCGCTTGTACGCGCACGACATTCAAGGCTCCATAGCGCATGCCCAAATGCTAGCCAAGGTTGGCTTGCTCACCGCCGACGAAGCGGACCAAATCGCCACCACGCTCACCACCATCGGCCAGGAAATCGCCGCCGGGCAGATGGAGTTCAAGATTGAGCTGGAAGACATCCACATGCACATCGAGAAGGCGCTGATTGAGCGTCTTGGCGATGTGGGACGCAAGCTACACACCGCCCGTAGTCGCAACGATCAGGTCAGCACGGATCTGCGCCTTTGGACGCGCGACGCTATCGACCGCGTCGACTCGCTCCTGCTCGAATTGCAGCGCGCTTTCGTCAATCGTTGCGATGTCGACAAAGACGTGATCCTGCCCGGCTACACCCATTTGCAACGCGCCCAGCCCGTGCTGGCGGCCCATTATTGGCTGGCGTATTGCGAGAAATTCGAGCGCGATCGCCAACGCCTGGCCGATTGCCGGGCTCGCGTCAACGTCTGCAGTTTAGGAGTAGCGGCGCTGGCGGGCACGACACTGCCGATCGATCGACATGATGTCGCGCAGCGATTGGGCTTTGCCGATGTGGCTCGCAATAGCATCGATGTTTCTAGCGATCGGGATTTTGTCCTGGAAACGGTCTCGGCCTTGGCGATCATCGCGGCACATCTGAGCACCTGGGCGGAAGAGTGGATTCTGTGGTCGACCATTGAGTTCAATTTCCTCAAACTTCCGCACGACTTCTGCACCGGTTCTTCGATCATGCCGCAGAAGATCAATCCCGACGTGCTGGAGTTGACGCGCGGCAAATCGAGTCGCGTGATCGGCTCGTTGATGGCCTTGTTCACCCTCGTTAAAGGGTTGCCGCTGGCCTACAACCGCGACCTGCAGGAAGACAAGCCGCAGCTGTTCAATGCTGTCGATACGGTGGAAATCTGCCTGGAACTGGCTGCGCCGCTGGTGGCGGGAGCGACGCTCAATCGCGAGGCGATCGCCCAACGGCTCGATCGAGGGCATTTGGACGCCACCACGCTGATGGAATATTTGATCCGTCAGGGGATGCCGCAGCGGACCGCCCATCACCTGGTGGGGGAACTCGTCGGCAAGGCGTTGGCAAAGAATTGCCGCCTGGCGGACTTGTCGTTGGCGGAGTTGCAATCGTCACATCCGGAACTAGATGCTCGCATCTACGACATATTGGGGGTGGATCGGGCCGTTTCGGCTTTTGTGAGTTATGGATCTACCGCGCCGCAGGAGGTGGAGCGGCAATTACACTATTGGAAGGCGAAAATCTTCCACTAGCCCAAAACGCGCAGCCGCTGTCGGATTCCTCGCTGACGCTTCGGGTTAGTGCACCGCAGGCAACTCATCACCTCCGATTCCGCAACCATGATGCCAACCACACCACGCTTCCCGCTGCTTACTTTCCTGGCAATGACCTTGGCTGGTCTCGCGGGGAGCGCCGCGCTTTTGGCGCAAGATCCCTTCGGTGGTGCAAACATCGATCCCGCGCCGGCGGTTGAAAAGAAGGACGACAAGAAGCAACCGGCAGGTCCGCCGCCGACCGAAGACATTGTCATCCTCGCGCTGCGCGAATCGAATCCCACGACCCCAGAGGAACTCACTAGCGCCGCACAGAAGATGATGGACTATGGCGAGCCAGAAGAAGCGCGGCGCTATCTGGCCAAGCTGATCGCCGCCAAGCCTGACGTTGGCCAACTCGCTGGTTTGCAACGTGAGTTTGGTTCGGCGCTGTTCTTGCAATTTCAAACCGATCGCCAGCTCGCGCCAGAAGGAATGAAAATCAGTCGCGCTGTGATGCAAGCAGCCGCCGCCTATCACAATGATCCCACGCGCTTGCGCAATCTTGCCAAAGCGGCCAGTGGCGAAGATACGGCCGCGCGGCAAGATGCCATTGTGGAACTCAAGAACGCCGCTTCGCTGGCGGTCGCGCCGCTGGTGGAAGTCTTGGCCAATCCCAACTTGCCAACAGCGCAAGCCCGCGCTCGCGATGTCCTGGTCGCAATCGGCAACGATGCGGTCGAGCCCTTGATCGGTGTGCTGGAGAGCAACGACGCCAAACTCAAAGTGCAAGTGATGGCAGTCCTTACTCGCCTCGATGCGGCGCGCGCCGTGCCCTACTTGTTGCGCCCCGCCTATGACACGCAGGAAGATCCCGCCGTACAAGCGATGGCCCGCGAGTGTCTCAAGCGTTTGACGGGCAGTCTGCCGACGAAGCACGACGTGGAAGAGTATCTCAGTCGCAAGACCGACGAATACTTCGCCGGTTCGTGGCCGCTGAAACCTGATGTCGATAACATCGTCACGCTGTGGCGCTGGGACGAGAAGCGCAATGCCAGTGTGCCGCGTTACTATCCTTCGTCGCTGGCGAAAGTTCAATCGTTTGAACTCCGCAACCCCGCCGGGCAAACGCGCGTCATTGAGGAAGCGCCTGCTTCGGACGTGATGGCCGCATTGATGGCACGCGATCTCTACGCGTTGTTTCCCGACAGTCCGCATTACAAGCGATTGTTCTTGGCCACGCATTTGGAAGCTGGCAAGTTGCTGGCTGGCCTGGGCAATCCGCTGCCAACAGGCCCTGGCACCGTGCATGCGATGGCGTCATTGATGGGGCCGGATACCGTGGAAGACGTGCTGGTGTGGTCGATGAAGAACGATCATGTTCCCGCCGCCATTGCCGCCGCCGAAGTGCTCGGCGCGATTGGCAACGCCGATTTGCTCGTCACCCGTGCTGGCGAGCCGCGTCCCTTGGCGCTCGCCTTGCGCCATCCTGATCGTCGCTTGCGATTCGCCGCCGCCGACGCCATCGGCAAGCTCAACTCGCCCACCTCATTTGCTGGGGCGAGTTATGTTCCAGAGACGCTCGGCTTCCTGGCTGGCACGGTTGGCTCGCAGCGCGTGCTGATTGTCGATCCGCGTACCGAACAAGCTGGCAATTTGGGTGGCCTGTTTGAGCAAGCTGGTTATGAAGTCGATCTGGCTTCGACCGGCAAGCAAGGTATCGCGCTGGCGCTGAAACAGCCGGACTATGAAATGGTCCTACTTGGCGATGGCGTCGATCAGCCCGACCTCAACGCGACGTGGCAGCAATTGCGCAAAGATCCTCGCACCGCCAACGTGCTGGTGGCATTCTTGACGAACGACGAGCGACGGTTAGAACTCAATAACAAAGCAGATGAAGACGATCTCACGATCGCCTTTGCCTGGCCGCAGAACGGCGACATGCTCGCCTATCAGTTAAAGCAGATGTTCACCAAGGGAGGCGTGAAGTTCGTCCCCCATGCCGAACGATTGCGTCAAGCTACCGCCGCGCTCGATCACTTGGCCCACATCGCCAACGATCCCACGCAGGGCAAGTACTACGATTTGCTCCGCGTCGAAGAACCCGTGATTCGCGCATTGGAAGATTCGCACTTGACCGTCCATGCCGCGCCGGCGCTGGGTGGCATTGCGTCGCCTGCCGCGCAACAAGCGCTCGTGCGTGTGGCCAGCAACAGCAACTACGATTCGACCGATCGTCAGGCTGCGGCGAAAGCGTTTGCCGCCGCCGTGGCGAAGCGTGGGCTGCTGCTCACCACCAACGAAATTCGCCATCAATACGACCTATACAACGCCAGTGAAAGCCTCGATACCAGCATGCAACAAGTCCTCGCGGCGGTGCTGGATGTGATTGAGAAGAAGGAGTAGCAGGCAGTGGATAGTGGCGTGTTCCGCGCTCTACACACTTCCCACTATCCCACACCCACTACTTTCCCGAACGGAGTCGATCTCGATAGCGCATGGTTCCGTATCGCAACAACTTGAACGACTCGGGACCACCCATCCCCGGCCTCATCGGCTCCTCACCGGCGATGCTGGAGGTCTATCGACTGACGCGCAAAGTCGCCAAGAGCAACGCCTCCGTGCTCTTGCTCGGCGAGACCGGCACTGGCAAGGAAATGATTGCCACCGCCATCCATCGCATCAGCGCACGCGCCAGCGGACCGTTCGTGCGCGTCAATTGCGGCGCTCTCAGCGAAAGCTTGCTGGAAAGCGAGCTCTTCGGACACGTCCGCGGTTCGTTTACCGGGGCGGTAAATAATCGCACAGGCCGTTTCGAAGCGGCCCACACAGGCACGATCTTCCTCGACGAAATCAACAGCACGTCGCTCCTCTTGCAAGTGAAGCTCTTACGCGTGCTGCAAGAGCGCGAGTTTGAGCGCGTCGGCGACGTGGCGACGATCAGCGTCGATACCCGTGTGATCGCCGCCAGCAATCGCGACCTGATGACGGAAGTGGACGCCGAGAAGTTTCGCGAGGATCTGTACTGGCGGCTGAATGTCGTGCCGATCAATATTCCCCCGCTGCGCGAACGCCGCGAAGACATCCCCCAACTCGTCGCTCACTTTTTAAACTACTACAGCGAACTCAACGATCGGTATGTCGTGCATATCCAACGCGACGCCATGGACGCCTTGCAAAAGTATCATTGGCCAGGCAACGTACGCGAGCTGCAAAACTATGTCGAACGCGCCGTCGTAATGGCCGAAGGCGACGAACTGACGACCGAACTTTTACCGGATGTGGTGCTGGGTCGTACCAAGCCCCGTCCCGGTCGGGCCCGCGCCGTCGATCTCGACACGCTGACGTTTGAAGTGGTGCAGCACGGGCTGTCCACCGCCGCAGCCGACGAGGAAAACTTGCATATCAAGATCGTCAATCGCGTCGAACGGGAACTCATTGTGCAGGTCATGGCCGCCACAAGCGGCGTGCAAACCAAAGCCGCCCAAAAACTCGGCATCAACCGCAACACGCTCCACAAGAAGCTCAAAGAGTATAATCTGGAAGGAGAAGGCGGCGAGTCGGACGAGTAGGTCCTATCGGAAGCGACGCAGACCAACCAGGGCAAAGGCGTTGAACACAAATACAAACATTCCGAGAAACACAAATAGCGCGCCAATGGAGAGAGAAATGTTCGGATCGGCATAAATGCCGCCAAATTCGTACCCCGATCCCAACAATCCAACAAAGAGAATTCCTTGTAGTGAGAGAAACAGCGTTGTCGCCAACAATCCGTGTGCAGGCGAACGCAATGTCCAACGGCCAAACGCAATGAGCACGGCCCACCAGAGGCCGAAGATGGCAAAGTGCATCATCGCCGCGCCGGGCGATTGGGGCGCAAGCGCACCTAACCGGACAACGATGATGCCCCACGTCGTGCACAACATTCCAATTAGGCCATTGGCGATGGTCAGCCAGGCCGCCTGGGTAGCACGCGACGGATCGCGACACCAACGCATAAGCGGGCTGCTACGGTTGCTTTGAGCGAGCCATTCGCGCGTACTGTGAACCAGATAGTCGTGGGCAAGTTGATAGTAACGTGTGGCAGTTGTCGCTCCTTCGCTCGAATCGCTGGGGATGTGCGAACCTTCTGGATCGGTCGGCGTGATTAGATGCAGCTCGCGATCAAGGATGCGCAACACATCATCGAAATCCCGCGGTCGATTTTCATATTCCGCCTCCTTCATCAATTCGTCGCGGGAACGCATCTGACCCTTAATTTCCGTTCCTACCTCGGGCAGCAAGGCGCGGAGGACGGAGCGACAAGCGCGTCGATGCAGTCGGTGTTCAATCTTCGTCGAATGATCTCCCAGCGTATCGTCCAAGAAGCGAACACCAACACCTTCCACACCTCCTAGCGAGCGCAACGCGGCCGGAGTCCACACTTTGTCTTTCATCATTTCCGCGAATAGCGCCAGACGTACCGGCATCACTTTGCCATGTTGCGACAACTCCTTCACTGCCTGCTCGACAAACTTCTTGGATTCATTCATTTCCGCCACTTCAAGGTTGGCACCGAATGCCTCGCCGAACGACGTCAAAACGTGCCGCGCGTGGCGCGGATCGAAGAGTTCCACCGCGGCGGCGTTCTTCCCTTCGACGATGCGAACCTCCAATTCGCGCATGAATTGGGTCACGGCCATCCAAAAATCATCTCGGACCATTACCACCGCCTGCACGTGAACGCCATCGCATTGGCGCAGCGCATCGATGAGCGTCCCGTGATCGGTACCCATGCAGGCGTGCAACCATTGTTCGAATTGATCGATCACGATCACCAGCTTGGTAGCGTCTGATGACGCACGATTCGCGCGACGAATGCTGGCAATGACTTGCGAGAGCAGATCGTCCGGCTGAATATCGGGATATGCCCTGCGCAGTTCGCGCAGCAAGCGAGCTTCCGTCTCACTCGGTGTCGCTTCGACATAAACGGCGCGGACTTGTTTATCCAGGCGTGGCAAAATCGCGGCCCGCATCAACGAGGATTTGCCACAGCCTGACGGACCATAGAGCACTCCTACCGCTATGGCTCGCTCCGCATCCCGCCCCTCCATGCAGGCCTTCCAGAAGCGCACTTGCTCCGGCAGGCCGGTACGGTCCCGCGTCCCCGGTAGTAGCTGCAGAAAGAAGTCGGCATCTTCCGCATCAAACGACCGCAGACCCTTGGGTAGCACTGGCAAAGCTGGCTTCTGAGAACCTCCCGACTCTTCCGGCGGTGTTGTCGGCAAAGAGGATCCTAGCGGGCCGATGCTCGCCGCGGTACTGACATTCGTCAACACATTGCTGCGCGACGACCCGGTGAGAAACGCCTGCAAATCGTCGACCAAATCCGCCATTGCGCCATATCGTTCGGAGGCGCGCTTCGCCATCGCGCGCAGGCAAATACGTTCCAGCTCACGCGGGATCGCTGGATTCAATTGCCGTGGTGGTCGCACATCCAGTGTGCAGATGTTCTGTAGTAACTCATCGCGCGAGGCGCCGCTGAACGGTCGCTTGCCCGTCATCATTTCATAGAACACCACTCCCAGGCTAAAAATGTCGGTACGCCCATCGACACGATGCCCTTCGCCGCGCGCTTGCTCGGGGCTCATGTAGGCCGGGGTACCGGCCAAGCCGTGGCCATGACCAAAATCCTCTTCGAGTAACGCAAGTCCGAAATCCGCGACATAAGTACGGCCGCGGATATCCACCAGGATATTGGCCGGCTTGATATCGCGATGCACAACGCCTTGGGCATGCGTGTACATCAGCGCCTGTGCCACATCGCTCACTATATGCGCGCTATCCGTGACGCTCAGCGATTGTGTTTTCAACAAATTCGCGAGGTCCTGTCCTTCGACAA
>JBGSHH010000699.1:0-2050 GCA_041752355.1 Pirellulaceae bacterium
TGCAAACAGCGACCGACGAAATCGAAAAGGCGACCGGCGGCCAGGTGACTGGCATCGTCTGCGACGTGGCGAAGAAGGCGGATATCGATCGGTTGGTCGCAGCGACTATCGAGCAATTCGGCCGTATCGACACGCTCGTGAATGTCGCTGGTGTGAATCGACGCATGCCAGCGGAAAATGTCACGGAAGACGATTACGACTTTGTCGTCGATATCAATCTCAAAGGAGCCTTTCTCATCGCCACGGCGGTGGGACGGCACATGCTCGAGCGACAAAGCGGCGCGCAGATTCATGTTTCGTCGCTCAACAACGATCGCCCTTTGAAGAACGTCGCGCCCTATGCGCTAAGCAAAGCAGGCGTGGGGCATCTAACTCGGGCCTTGGCATTGGAATGGGGAGGACGTGGCGTGCGCGTCAACGCGCTCGCGCCTGGTTTCATCCTCACCGATCTCACCAACAAACTCTGGTCCGATCCGACCATGCAAGCCTGGAACAAAGCCAACACGCCGCAGCAACGTCTTGGTGTTCCCGCCGATATGATCGGCACCGCCATCTTTCTCGCCTCGCCGGCGTCGGCGTTCATGACCGGTCAGATACTTTATGTGGATGGGGGATTCACAGCGGGTTGGAGTTGGCCGATACCGGGGTAACCATTGCCATTTCACTTTGACCCGCTAAGTTTCGGCTACATACTTGGATTTGCCGCCAACCACAACTTCTGGATAGAATGAAGTGTGTGCGAATCGCGAAATCGGAGGTGAGGACATGCATGCGACCACAAACGAAGTACTGAACTCCGCCTTGGCGCTGCCGGAGTTGGAACGGGCTTATATCGTCGACGCCCTCTTGGAATCGCTCCAAGGTCGAGAAACGGAAGTACTTCATCCAGGCTGGACAGAAGAGTTGCGACGCCGATCCGAAGCATTGGCGAGCGGTGAAGACAAGGCGATCTCCTGGTCGGAAGTGAAAGCGGAGGCATGGCGACGACTTGGTGGGGAGCCAAGCCTATGAGTGAATCAGGCTTTAGTTCTGGCGCAAGTGCGGACTTTGCCCAAGCACTTGATTTCTATCTTGTCCGCGATGTCGCCGCCGCCATTCGGTTTCAGCATGCTGTTGAGCATGCGCTTTCAAACATCGCACGCGATCCATTGTTGTTTGCCATACACGAAGAGGGTTTTCGTCGTTGTCGCGTGAAGGACTTTCCCTACTCCATTATTTACGAGAACTCGGCTGGAACGACGACTGTAGTCGCGATTGCCCACACCAGCCGCGAACCTGATTATTGGAAGAAGCGATAGCTCGCCGTCCTCAGTGGGGGATAGTCATGGAACATCTCTCTCAATTAACCCCTCGACAAGAAAAGAATCGCCATCACGCGGCGACACTAACACTTACATGCTTGTTGGGATTGGTGCTATCGCTGGGATATAACGTCTGGCCGTCACCGAGAACGGTCGTCATCGTCACGGCAACGGTGATAATCTGGGGAGCGATGGCCATCGTTCGTTCAGTCGTCATCGAACTCGGCGTGCGGCGAGCGGTTGCCCCATCGGAGCAGGCACTTGAGCATCGAGGACGTGGTGTGCTGCGGCGCCACTTCGGCGTCGTGTTTTTGGAAGACCAAGACTGAATAGACTGAATCAAACGGCAGGCCGGAGGCCTACCCCACTATTCCCCAAACGTCGATTTGCGGCGGAGGATGTGATGATAGTGTTGGGCGAAGCGATGGGCTTCGTCGCGTACGTATTGCAAGAGCCGTAGCGCGTAGGCGTGACGACTGAGGCGGAGCGGTTCATCACGACCGGGAATGTAGATTTCCTCTTCCCGTTTAGCGAGCGAAATGAGCGCCGGCGGCGTGATCTCTAAATCACGAAATGCGGCCAATGCGGCATTGAGTTGGCCCAGGCCGCCATCGATCAGCAGTAAATCGGGAAAAGCTTCGCCATCGTCCGCGAGTCCCTGAAACCGCCGCGACACCACTTCGTGGATACTGCGAAAATCGTCGATCCCTTGCACGCCTTGGATCTTGAACCGCCGATAGCCCGGCTTA
>JBGSHH010000700.1:0-1712 GCA_041752355.1 Pirellulaceae bacterium
TAAGATGGGTGTGTCGCTCGGCTACTTCAGTACGAAGCCCGTTCCGGCAGATGTTCATCAGCAGCTCGTCTCGCTCGTCGATGACGCGAATGAGGCTTACGATTGGTGGTGCGAATCGATTTGGATTTCCAGCCAGCCCGATGAGTCGGGAAATGTCGCTGGATTCACAAAGCTATTCTGCGGCATCGACGACGAGGACACAGATACGTATATGGCCTATCTCGACGTGTGCGAGATCGTCAGGGTTTTGACGATATCGGCGCAGCGATTGAGCATCGATTGGCGGTTGGAAATCGAAGGAGGCGCTTTGGGTACCTTAACCAAGGATGGACCGGACGATGAGTTGCAATGTAACGTGGTAACATTCCTCGATTGGTTTCCTGGGGACTTTGAACCACTTCGATTGAGGTCGAGGGAGGATATTCTGGCGCAGTGGGCCGATAGATAGCTCCAAGGGTGCGGACAGGTTATGCCAAGTCGCTTGAAAAAGTATCTGCAGGAACAAGAAAGACGGCAACAACAAGAGTATGAAAAGCTGCGCGGACAAGCTTCTTGGGACCGGCTAAGGAGCGAGCCGTGGCGAGTGTCAGGCGGCGGTTGTCGCGCAATTGGCAGCGGCCGATGTCGCATTCAAATTCTCTGCCGCCCTCCGTTTACACCAGCTTCGTTCTGGGAAGTTTGCCAACGTGAATCGGAGTGGCTGCTCTACACCGCGACTCTTAGTCATGGCGATTGGAGCCCTGACAGTTGGATAGACGTGAAAGTACTGGGATATGAACCCGTAAAGTTCGATGGTGACAAGCTCAACGGCTACTTCCAACGCTTGACCTCGCTCATGCTCCCCCTGGCCCCCTTGCTTGACGATTCGCAAGTCAGGGACGGAACAACCACCCACTTAACGCTGTTCGGAGATCTGGACTCCGAAGCTCGCTTTCAATGGTGGTCCGATTATCCGCCTGCTTGGAAGCCCCTGGTCGATATTGCCGACGAAATGCTGGCAGCTTTCGGAACGCCTCCCAGCGATTTTCGGAGATGAACGACCCGTGTGAAGCGTAGTCTTTCCGACTTCCGCTCTCCGCTTTTCTCCTTCCACCCCCTCACCCACTCCTGTTAGCGGAAAATAGATCGCGCAAGCCTTGGCAATCTAGTTGAGTTTCATGCGTGTAAGTGCTTATAGTAATGGATATTCCAGCAACGGCGCAACCGAGTTTGGAATGACCTGCCGACTGTTTCCCGCCTGACACAATGAAGGAATTCTCTATGCAGCCAGATCGTTCCGGACCAACTTCGATCCCCGCGACTCGTCGCACGTTTTTGAAAACTTCGTCGGTGGTGGCGGGTGCCGCGCTGGCCGGTTCGCTCAGCATGGGCCGCGCCGCGCATGCCGCGGGTAGCGATGTCCTCAAGATCGCGCTGATTGGTTGCGGTGGTCGTGGTAGCGGGGCGGCGGTCAATGCGCTCAATGCCGATCCTAACGTCAAGCTCACCGTGCTGGCCGATGCCTTCCCCGATCAAATCGCCGAAGCGAAGAAGAACCTGGGACGTCACGAACGCTTCGCCGTGGCGGACGATCATTGCTTTGTCGGCTTCGACGCTTACAAGCAAGTGATGGCCAGCGATGTCGATGTCGTGCTGCTTTGCACGCCGCCGCACTTTCGTCCCGCGCAACTCAAAGCCGCCATTGATGCTGGCAAGCACGTCTTCTGCGAGAA
>JBGSHH010000701.1:0-13416 GCA_041752355.1 Pirellulaceae bacterium
GCTGGGCAACGCATTGTGCGCGGCGCCACGCAATAAATCCTGCACAAACCACGCCAGTGGCGGACCCATGAGGCATGTCAGCGTGAGCAAGAGTCCCAGTGGCGCGCGTTGAAGCAATACCCAGCTCAAGTCGAGTGCCTCGCGCGGCGGCGCTTGGCCGCGTAGCGTGATGAGCAAACTCGTCAACAACAGTTGTAGCGCGAAAATAGCCACCGCGACAAACAACATGCATTGTTCGAGCGGGAGCTTTTGATCGGTGCCAGGGATTTGCACGCTCGATCGCAACTCGCGTTCCACTTCCGCCAGTGATGCCGCGCCGCTGAGTCCGCTCTTTGCCTGCCACGTTTCCAAGCGATCGACGCTTTGGCGTAGCGGCGTCACCAGCAGCATTTCCGTCACGCCCTGTGGCGGATGCTCGTCGATTTGCGCGACCACTTCCTTGCCGAGCGTCAGGATCGCACCGACCGACAGCGGCCGCAGCGTTGCCTCCTTCGCAGGCGACAGCGACGAATCGAAGGCGTCGGCCGGTCGCAAGAATTCAAACCGATATTGCGCCAAAGGTGCCGAAACCGCGCGCGGAAGCTTTTCCAGGACATCGCCGCTGACACCCATTTGCGCCGAATTGTGCAGCGCGCGATCCACCACCAGACGGGCTTCCTCGACCACTTGCGGCGAACGATCCCACAGCGACCACGCCGCTAGCATTCCAAGCACCAACAACCACTGCATGATCGCCTGACCGCGCTGCGCCATGGCTTCCATAACGTGTTCCTGAAAGTGATCATTTCGGAAAGCTCAATCCGCCGCCTTGCGCGTTGAATTCTAAACTGCGAGCGTCGTCAACTTCGACGCGATTGTCGAACCGCCAGTACATGATCTTGCGCGCGGTCAAACTCGACTGCGGACCGCCGATACTCGTTTGCCGCGTGAGTTCGGCATCGCGGCGGCCGTCTCCTTCGAGTACCAGCAATTGCTTCTCATCGACGTAGCCGATCCGCGCCGCCCGCGCTGTGAAGCCGCGTCCTTCCACGATGGTATCACCGGTCGCTTCCATCTCGAGTGTGGTAGAGTCGCGCGACGAGCCAGGCATTTCGCGCAGCGTCAGCCGTTGGCAACTCATCAACACGCCCCCTTCATCCAACAATTCGGGGCGATCGATATTGAGCGTCTTGTCCCAACCGGTGACGGGGCCATAGACGGCGCGAACATGTCGCTGAAATTCGACCTGCCGCTGATGGAAGTTGCCTTCGATCTGCAGTTGAAACTCCGCGAAGAGGTAGGTGAATTGTGGCTCGTCTGCGGCAGTCCGCCCCCCAGGAGGCGCGGCAGGAGCCAAGCGCGCGGCGAGAGGATTACTCGCGCCACCCGTTCGCACGGTGCTCACCCAACCTGGCCCCGTGGCCCGCATGTTGCCGGTTTGCTGTTCCACGCGCAGGCTGACTGCTTCCATCTTTTCGATCGAGGCGAGACGGCGCTGCTTGTCGAACGAACGATTCTCCAGGGCGAAATGGCCGTCGAATTCAATCGCGTCGACTTGCGGCTGGGCGGACGCTTTGGCTTGCAAAAAGTCGAGACGTTCGACGAGTGTCACATCGAGTCCATCAGCCCGCGCCCATTGCTGATCGGTGCGGGCTTCCACGTTGCCAGCGAAACGCGCAAGTTGACCATTAAATTCGAGCCCTGTCTGCCAGGTGACGGCGACATTGGTCGGACGCTCGATCTTGGCTCCGTTCAAGTCGCGAGCCATGGGGAGCAGCATCTCGCCGGGACCTTCGATCCAGGCGAGGTTTTCGCTGCGATGTAGATGTATGTTTGAACCACGCATCGTCGTGCCGCGCGCCGCGACGACCGCCGGTTGGCCCAGAATATGCACGATGGCGTTCGCTTCCATGCCACCTTGCAGTTGCAGCGCATCGCCGGTGATGACCAGCGGTGCCACGACTTCGCCTGCGGGGACAGGCAATGGCTGCTCTTCGAGTCGCACGTTGCCTTCCACGGAAACTTCCTCCAGCGCTGTCACTTCGCCTTGGCGCGAGATCTCGATGCGCACCAGATCGCCCCCGAGTTTAAACTTTTGTGGATTGGCTTTCGGCCCGGTGTTGGCGGCGGGTCGAGTCGGCAACAAGCTTTGCGGCGCGTTGTTGATCACGTTGGTATTCGCAGGCGTGAGCGCGGGGGGTTGATTGCGAAACCAAACTTCTAATCTTCCGGTATCGCCATCGAGTTGCTCGGCGTGAATCTTCACATGTCCCAGCGCGAGCATCCGGTCGGGCTGAATTTCGTTTTTGCCAGAGCCAAATTGCGGTTTGGTACTTGAGCGATGCGCCGCCGTCGAGGAACGCGGCACCTCATTTAACCAAAGGTGAATCTCGTCCGCACTAAAGCCACCCGTGGTCGGCACATTGACCGTTGCTCCCTCGATCAATGACACGACATGCTGCCCTTGATGCGGTCGCAGGCGAAGTTCCTTCTGCCATGCGGCCACGAACATCGCGGGTGCGTTGCTATCGGGACGCGTGGCCAGCGGCACGATCGGCGGACGCAAGCGGCCCACTGTCTTCTTCGCCGCCACATCCATTTTACGCACACGCAGGCTGCCCGGCCCCGCCGCCCACATGCGCCCCAACTCGCCAGAAGCCGCCATTTCGTATTCGATTTGCCGCGCCTCAACATCAAATCGCTCATCGTGCAGCGTCACGCGATCGTTATCGGCCAGCACGATACGGCGTGTGAGAAAGTGATATTCCAAACGTTGCCCGCGCGCGGTCGCGCCCATTGATGGAGCCCGCAGCACAACCGGATGTCCCACCGCCACGACGCGATCGAGCTCCAGCGCCAGGTTGGTCTTCGATTGTTCGCCAGCATCGACTGGCGGTTGACCGGGCTTGGTCTTGGGGCGGAAGTGAATCGAGAGAAGTTGACAGGTGAGCTGATCGCTCGGCCCATCGGGGTTCAAGCGAATCACATCGACGGTATCTTCAAACGAAGCGACATGCTGCTCGAAATCAAACAAGAAGGGTCCTTGGCACGTGACCTCGACAGGAGCCGGCAAAGGCTTGTTCGCGGCACTGTTCTCCGTCGGCTTCTTGATCGATTTTTGTCCTGGCAGCACCGTGTCGGCGGACATTTCAAAATGGAACTTCTCGACATGCACCAGTTCCAGCGTTTTGATCCCTTCAAACGCCGGCGCGCTGCCGCGCTTGCCTGTCTTTTCGGAAGGAAGCAGCGTGACGACGAGATCGCGCCCCGAGCCATAGCTGGGACCATAGCGAAAATTCACCGCGTGAGGCGTCCAGATACGGCGTTCGTCGAGCTGCACGTTGCGCGTCGTAATCTGCAACGCGTCATTCGCGGCAGGCGTGGTCGGCGGGCTATAGATGCGAATTTCACCTGTCAACAAACCGCCGGTTAAGCGGCCGAAATCCGCGCGGGCGGGATCGGTGGCGGAATCAAATTGCAGCACCGCGCCATCGGGAGCGTCGAGAATCAAAGGGCGTTGCAGCGTCTTGGTTTCGTCGCTGGAACCCGCATAGACGATCAGCGTCAGCGGCTTCAGTTCCATTCGTCCATCCGCCAAAGGCTTGTAGTCTTTGAAGACTAGCGTGCCGTGTTCAGTTTCCAACACTTTGGGATTCTTGAGTTGCCAACTTCCAGGCGGAAAAAGTTGCTCCACCTTTTGCCGATGCTCTTTCATCGGCTGGACGGTGACGTCGATCGGCGTCTCCGGTGGCGAGATGATCTTTACCGATGGCTCGATCCTGGGCACCGCCAACAGCGCGTACGCACTGAACGCGATCATGACGATCGCCAGCGCGGCCACGTAACGTTGGAGGACGAGCTTCATCTTTATCCCGAGACATAGCGCTGGATCAAATCATTCCAGCGTTGCTTCGCTTTGAGGAGAGTTTCGATCAATTCGCGCACCGCACCTTGGCCGCCGGACAGCTTCGTAACGTGTTGCGCCGCGGCTTTCACTTCCGCCGCCGCATCTGCCACCGCCACTCCGAGCCCCACCTGACGAATGACAGGCAGGTCCGTGAGGTCGTCGCCGATGAAGCACGTTTGCTCCGGCGTGAGTTTGAGTTCGCGCAGCACATCCAGCGCCGCCGGCCACTTATCTTCAAAGCCTTGTCGCACGATCGAAACACCCAGTTCCGCCGTGCGAACTTTGACAATGTGCGACGTGCGCGCGGTGAGGATACCAAAGCGATAGCCACCGCGCTGCCAGAGTTTGATGCCGAGTCCATCGCGGATATGAAACTTTTTGCTCTCGATGCCTTGGTTATCGTAGACGATGCCCCCATCGGTCAGCACGCCATCGACGTCAGACAGGATAAGTTCGATTTTTTGGGCGCGGTCGTCGAATTTCATGGGGTGTTCATCACGCTCCGCGTGATGCGTATTTTTGTTCTGTAACATCACGCGGAGCGTGATGAGTACTATGGGTTCCAAGGCATCACGCGGGGCGTGATGAGTACTTTGTGTTCCAAGGCATCACGCGGAGCGTGATGAGTACTATGTTTCGGGCATCATCCCGACGACGTCCGTGATATCGATCATGCCGACGGGACGATGTTCCTGATCCACCACTGGCAGTTCGCTGATTTTCTTGGTCGAGAGGATTTCGCAAGCGGCGGTGAGCATTGTTCCGAGCGGCACGCGTTGCGGCGAGCGGGTCATCACGTCGGCAATGGGGCCATCAATGGCGGCGTCTTGATTGCGTTCGAGCAACCGGGCCAAATCGCTGTCGGTAAAGACACCGGTCAACTCGCCAGGTTCATTTACCAGCATGATCGCGCCAGTGCGGCGACCGGGACGACTCAATTGCACAAAGACCTCGCGCACGCTCAACGTTTCGCTAGCGACCCGGCATTCACTCACGGGCCGCATCATCTCCTCCACCTTCGCCAGTTTGCGCCCCAAACTGCCGGCCGGATGAAAGCGAGCGAAGTCCTCCGGGCCAAAATCGCGCATGCGACTGACGACCAGCGCGAGCGCATCCCCCAATGCCAGCATCGCGGTAGTACTGGTACTTGGAGCCAATCCCAGGGGACAGGCTTCGCGAATCGCGCCCAGATCGAGGACCACCGTGGCGGCGCGACCGAGCGTGCTATGGGGCTTGCCTGTGATGGCGATCAGTGGCACGCCGAATTGTTCGAGCGCGGGAAGAATGCGCGAGACTTCCTCCGTTTCACCACCGTAGGAAAGGACAATGACCAGGTCATCGGCGTGAACCCGCCCCAAATCGCCATGCACCGCTTCAGCGGGATGCAGGTAGTGGGCCCGTGTACCCGTGGAACCAAGCGTGGCGACCAGTTTTTGACCGATGAGCCCCGCCTTACCCATGCCTGTGACAATGATGCACCCGCGCGTGCCATGCACGAGTTCCACTGCTTCACAAAACGCGGCCTTCTCCAGGCGTTCGGCGAGGTTCGTGAGGGCTTGCCCTTCGGCGCGCAGGATCTCGCGCGCAAGACGATACTGTTCGAATGAACTAAGCGGTCTTTGTTCCGACTGCCAGAGCGGAGCCGTGCTCATGGTCGCATCCTTGCGCGTCATACTAACCGGAAACGTCAGCGAGGATCTTCAAACGCCTCGCTCACCTATCGGGTTGGTGTTGGGATTTTAGGGCCGATCCTTCAGCCACACTCGCGGTGGATTGTACTCATCCTGGGTTTTGGTGACCAGAATGAAATAGCCTAGGTGACTGGTCACCTAGGCTACGAATTTGCGATCATATTGGTTCGATGCTAGCAGTTGGGTCGCAGACCCGCCTTACAGCTTCGCCATCAGCTTGCTGGCCTGACCTGCCTGGCCGAAGGCGACCATGCGGTCCTTGCAAACTTGTTGCATGGCGGCACGGGCGGGCTTCATGTAGTCGCGAAGATCGAATTTCTCGGGGTTTTCCCAGAGGACTTTGCGGATCGCACCGGTCATGGCCATACGGTTGTCGGTATCGACGTTGATCTTACGCACACCACTCTTGATGCCGCGCTGAATCTCCTCGACCGGCACACCGAAGGTCTGCTTCATCTTGCCGCCGTACTTATTGATAATGTCCTGCAATTCTTGCGGCACCGACGAGCTACCGTGCATCACCAAGTGGGTGTTGGGAAGCTTCTTGTGAATCGCTTCGATCCGATCCATCGCCAGCACTTCGCCGGTTGGCTTCTTGCTGAACTTGTACGCGCCGTGGCTGGTACCAATCGCAACCGCCAAGGCATCGCAACCCGTCTTGGCCACGAAGTCGGCGGCTTCGTCGGGGTCGGTCAATAGTTGATCGTGCGAGAGCACGCCTTCCGCGCCGTGGCCATCTTCTTGTTCGCCACCACCACTCTCCAGCGAACCCAAGCAGCCGAGTTCCCCTTCGACCGACACGCCTTTGGCGTGCGCGAGCTTGACGACTTCGGCGGTGACCTTCACGTTGTATTCATAGCTGGCAGGAGTCTTGCCATCTTCTTCCAGCGAACCGTCCATCATCACGCTGGTGAAGCCGTTTTCGATCGCCGAAAGGCAAGTCTTCGGACTGTTGCCGTGATCTTGATGCATCACGATGGGAATGTGCGGATAGAGTTCCGACGCGGCGAGCATCAAGTGCCGCAGGTAGTTGTCTTGGGTATAGCCGCGCGCACCGCGCGAAGCTTGCACAATGACGGGAGCATCGATCTCCTGGGCCGCTTCCATGATGGCCTGAATCTGCTCCATGTTGTTGACGTTAAACGCCGCCACGCCGTAGCTGTTTTCCGCGGCGTGATCGAGCAGCGTGCGGAGGGGAATCAAGGCCATGTCAAACTCCTCAAAACGAATCATTCACTAGGGAAACACTAGATAGTCACCGCGAACCCAAGATTATCGAATGCGAAAGGAAAATCGGCAATCCCCGATGAAATTAAAGGGAGAGAGGTTCGCCATAATCACGGCGAACTAACAGGCAATCAGCAATTAAAGCGCGATACCATGCCGTTAAATGGCAATAACGGCCGGCAGCCGGCCTGCCTCTCGATCATTCGCTGGGAGTGACGAGGGTCTTGGGGAGGCTATCGGGGGCGAAGACGTCGTCATACTGCGTCTGGGCGAGACGAATGAGCATCACTTTTTGCTCGCCCGGCTTGGCGTCGGCGAAGAATTGCTTGCCCAGGCCAATCTGATCCGGTGTGCAACTCAGGACTAGCACATCGCCGGGGGCGAGCAGCAAGTCCATCTTCAGCAGGTCGAGCACCTTGTGATCTTTGCTGGCTTCGACACGGAACGCTCCTTCTTGACCCTTCCAGCGTTGCTTCGCCTGACCGTGCTCAATTTCCGGCGTCAATTCCAGTCGCACGCGGCCATCCCCTTGGGGAAAGGTCTTCACGGCGAACAGGCATTGGGCATCTTCAAAATCCTGTCCCGTTACTTGACCTTGCGCATGCATGAGCAAGGTGAGCTGCTCGCGCTTCATGCCGGCGAGAATTACACCGCGTTTGCCAGCGCGACTTTGCAACTGACGCTGACTAGCGGTGACATCCCCATTGTCCATGCCCGGTCCGGTGATGGCGAGCGGATCCGATTTTTCTTCCAAGAGCTTGCGCAATAGGGGTGGCAATTGCGAACCGACGACGCCGACGCGCATACCATTCTCGCGCATCCGTACGCGCAGATCCGCGGAGAGTTGCTGCTCATCCACTTGGCGCCAGAGGTCGTCTTGTTGTAGCAGCGCGTCACCAGAAAGACGGACGAACGCAATCTCCAGCACAACGGTATCGGTTGCCATTCTACCGGTGGGAAGTTTGGGCGGCTCGGTAACTTCTTCCTTGTGCCAAAGTGCGCAGCCGGAAAGCATCATCAACAGCGTGATGCCCAAGGGTGCGAATTGTCGGAACACCGACATGCGTCTCTTTCACCAGGGACGACTGCTAGCATGCGCGAGCGCGCGAAACTTGCCACCATGCGCGGAGAGTAACGCAAGCCACCGGGCGAGGTCAATGCGTATTTGGTGGGGCTACTTCACCAACGGCTGCAGTTTGGCAGGCACATTGGTGATGATGCCATCGATCCCGGCAGCGATGAGTTCCTTCGCCCGCGCCGGATCATCGACGGTATACACCCAAGCTTTATAGCCTGCGGCGTGAATCTGCTGGATCTCGGCCGCGTGAATCGCCTTATGATCCCAGGCCACAATGTTCGCCCCGGTGGGGCCGATTTCCCGCAGTTTCTCCGGCGTAAATTCCTTCCCGCCAAGCGCCGCCAAAACCACCGTCTTATCGAGTTGCCGGCACTGCCCCACAAAGTGCCAGTCGAACGATTGCACGACGACCTTCTCGGTAAGTTGCTTCTTCTTCAGCAATTCGAGGCAGGTCTGCGCATCGCCAGCTTTATGTTCGATCAAAGTTGTCGATCCGGCTTGAATCACATCCAAGGCCTGCTCCAGCGTGGCGAGCTTGGTGCCGGCGAACCTGGCGTTGTACCACTTGCCAGCATCGAGCGCGGCTAGATCGGCGAGCTTGTATTTGCTAACCAGCAGTTTGCTTCCCCCCAGTAGTGTCACAGCATCGGTCGTGCGATCGAGATCCTTGTCGTGAATCACCAGCGGAACGCCGTCGGCCGTGTGATGATAATCGAGTTCCACCAAGTCGGCCTTCAGCTTCACCGCCGACTCAAACGCCGGCAACGTGTTTTCCGGCGCTGCGCTGCTGTTGCCGCGATGCGCGATGATTAGCACCTTGGGCTGAGCCACGAGCTTCTGCGCAGGCGTAAGTTCCATCGCGTGTAGACTCGCTACGCATCCCCAAGTCAATAGCATCAAGACACATCGCTGCATCGCACAATTCCTATACCGATACGAAGCCGCAGCGAAGAATCCGCGCCTCGCTCACGCGTCGGGTTAGTGTGGGCTAGTTCTCCATTACTTCCGCTTCGCGCGACTTCGCCATGTCGCCCGCCGTATTCTCATACTTCTTGGTCAACTCCTGCACCTCTTCCTTGACCTTCTTGCAGTCGTCCTCGGTTAAGACTTTGTCTTTTTCTTCCGTATCGGCGACCTTGTTGGCGTCGCGGCGGATGTTGCGAATCGAGACTTTGGTGTCTTCGGTCAACTCCTTGATTCGCGCGACCATTTTCTTGCGGACGTCGGTCGAGAGAGGCGGAATGTTGATGCGAATCAATCGCCCATCGTTCTGCGGATTGAAACCCAAGCCACTGGAGATGATCGCCTTTTCGATATCCTTGATGGTGCCAACATCATAGGGACGAATCACGATCTGCGTCGGTTCTGGCGCTCCGACCGAAGCGAGTTGCTTGATCGGCGTTGGGGAGCCGTAGACTTCCACGCGGAGCGAATCGACCAGGCCGGGATTGGCGCGGCCCGTGCGAATGCCCACCAGTTGATTCTTAAGATTGGAGATTGCTTTCTCCATGCGTTCTTCGCAGTCGAGCAGGATATCGTCAGCAGGCATACATCACCCAGCGGAAAGACCATCGGACGGGAAAATCAGGCCCTTAAGTGTAAGCATTTCGTGGACATTGTGCCACGCGGGGAGGTACATTCAGGTGTTCGCTCGACAAATCCCTTCCGGCAAGCATGAGGTTCTGATGAAATCGAAAACGGTGCTATTCATCGTCGGCGGTATCGGGGGCGTGATGTGCCTGATGATCGCGGTTTGTTGTGGTGGTATTTATTTGTTCTTCAGCAACGCGAGCGCCGACCTTTCGCCCCCCATCGACAACCTCATGGCCGCTCTCGTCACAGGCGATGTGGCCGCCAGTTACGAAAACGACACCACCGCCCAGCTCAAGCAGGTCACCACGTTGGCGCAATACGAGCAACTGGCCGCCGCCATACGCAATCACTTGGGGAACCTAAAGTCCAAGACAACCACCAGCATCAACCTTCGCAACGACAACGGTCAATCGATGGCGGACGTTTCGTACAGGGCCGTCTTCGAGAAAGGCGACGGAACGATCCAAGCAAGTCTGCAAAAGGTGGATGGTCAATGGAAGTTTGTGAGCTTTCACGTGACCTCGCCCAATTTTGAAAAGGCGCTGGCAAATACACCAGAAGTGCCCGCACCCTAAGCTCGCCTCACACCGCTCAACCACGGCCGGAAACAATGAATTTCTGCCCCCAACCGCACGACGCGCAGCGAACGCGGACCTTCTTGTGCCACGTCAGGGCCCAGCCACCCATCGGAACGATGACGACTAGTGCGAGTTGACCTAGCAACCCAATCGCGCCCATACATACGAAGATAATAAAGGCGATGGTGCTCCAGCGGAATCGCCTGGGGAATTGTCGGCGATAATACACATCGCTAAATCTGTGGCTGCACTGGGGGCACGAGCGCGGCAGTTCGGAATAGCGATAGACTCCGCCACGTAGTTTGGTGGCCGCAACTCCACCGACATCTGTTGGCGACTCGTACGGGTTCGACGATTCGTTGGTCATGGAGGGACCCTCGCGATTCTTTGACGATTCAAGAGAGCGACAGTAGTTCGCACCCCGATCTGTAACCAGGCACTGTCCCCTAAGACCCCATTGGCACGGCACGGGGCGTCAAATTCGCGGCGATTTCGCCAAAAACTACACGAGTTGTCCATCCAACGGCAGATCGGCACGGGCGGGTTCCGACGTCGCGTCACCCGTCACTTCGGCGAAGCGACGCTCGTAGTCGCGATGATTGGTTCCCATCAGACGATCCCAAACATTGAAGTACAGGCCGTAATTCGCCTGAAATTTCTCGTGATGCTGCGCGTGATGCGTGATCGAGTTCAGCACATAGCCCAGCGGACTACGCAGCAACCAGCGCGGAAAGATTTCATAGCCGCAGTGGCCGAGCACATTGAACGTGATTTGCCAGAGCATGAAGACGCCAAACGCCAGCGGATGGGCCGGGACCGTAAAGACAATCAACGGTCCAATGCCCGCCTGCACCAATGCTTCCCAAGGACTGAACGCGTAGGCGGCCCAAGGGGTGGGACTCATTGAGAGATGATGCGTGTGGTGAAACAGCTTATACAGCCGCCGATGATGCATCAGGCGATGCGTCCAGTAGAAATACGTATCGTGCATCACAATCATGATGGCCAGGCTGGCCGCAAACCAATACCAGCCATGCCGATCGAAGCTGCCATAGAGTCGTGTCCAGCCATTGAGAATGGCCAACACCACCAACACCGTCACGATGCCGAAGATCGCGATGCTCCGCACCGAGTACAGCACTTCGCGCAGGACTTGCTTTGTACTGGCATCTTGTCGCGAGATGCGGCGATGGTGCATCGCGCGGCGAAAAATCACGGAGAATAGGAGCCAGACCGAGGCAGCGAAGATCGCATACCAAAGCAAATCGGTCATCGACGACCAGAAACCGGCCTGCCAGGCGCGCGCCCATTGTTTTTCGAAAGGCATCTTTCCCTCCGTTACGGCGGCGGTGCCTATCCGCACCGCAGACACCACCAGTGCAGCAGCAATTCTAACCATGTGGAGCGCCAGAATCGATCGCAAACGCGCGCAATCCGACTCCCATTACCAACGCGACGGCAGCCACTACACGATGCGAGGGCCATCGCTGCTGATTAGCGTACCCACCTTCTCCCCTGCGACGGCACGTTGAATATTCCCTTCCTTTTTGAAGTTGAACACCAGGATCGGCATCTTGTGTTCCGCGCACTGGGTGATCGCCGTACTATCCATCACGCGCAGCTTGCGCTCCAAGATTGTCGCGTAGTTTAGCTCGCGATACAGCACGGCATGCGGATTTTTCTCCGGATCGTCGCTATACACGCCATCCACGCGGGTCGCCTTCATCAACACATCGGCTTCGAGTTCGAGCGCTCGTTGCGCGGCGGCGGTATCGGTGGTGACATAGGGACTGCCGGTGCCGGCGGCCAAGATAATGATCCGCCCTTTCTCCAGGTGGCGGCGGCCTTTGCGGCGAATGTAAGGTTCGGCGACGCCGTGCATGTGAATGGCGGTCATCAAACGAGTTTGGCAGCCGAGCGATTCCAAAGCGTCCTGCAGCGCCAAGCCATTGATTACGGTGGAAAGCATCCCCATGTAGTGGGCGGTCGCTTCTTGAATGGCGGTGCTCGTCGCTTTGAGCTGTGACCCGCGAATGATGTTGCCGCCGCCGATCACTACACCAATCTGGCACCCACTGGCCGCCGCTTGCTGAATCTGCTTGGCGACATGCACCACTTCATCCATGCTGATGCCGCGCTCCCCCGCGCGACACATTCCCTCGCCAGAGAGCTTGAGGACGATACGTTTGAAGCGAGGGGTAGCGGATGAGTCTGGCGTGTCCATCGAGATTGTCCTTTAGGGGGAAGCACGAATGACCAATGTCGGATCAAACATTGGTCATTCGGACTTCGTCATTCTGTCCGACTCGTTATACAAAAAAAGCCTCGATCATGGACCGAGGCTTCTCAACTTTCGCTGGCTCACTAATCTACAGTTCCCAGTGGGTGAAATGCAGCAGTTTCATGCCATTGGCTTTGGCGAAGTCACCGACGGTGAGCTTGTCATCTTTGACGAACGGCTGTTCGACCAGCACGCGTTCGGCAAAAAAGTTGCGCAAGCGGCCTTCCACCATTTTATCGACGATGTTGGCAGGCTTGCCTTCGGCCAAGGCGGCGGCCTTCAGGGTGGCGCGTTCTTGCTCGATGATGTCGGCGGCGATGTCTTCCTTGTTGAGCCCTTGCGGACGCATGGCGGCGACGTGCATGGAAATATCTTTCGCATGCTCCTGCTTGCCACCTTGGAATTGAATCAACACACCCGCCACGGTGCCTGAGTTGTGGCTATAACCACCGCTCTCACCATCGTAGCGAACCATGCGGCCAATATTGAATACTTCGCGGATGCGATTGAACATGTCGTCCTTCACTTCACCCAGCGTCACGCCAGGCTTGGATGGCGAAGGGAGGGCGAGCAAGGCGTCGGCGGTGGTAGCGCCGGGATTGGAAGCGATTGCTTTGGCCAAATCGTTGGCCAGATTGATGAATTCCTCGCTGCCCGCGACCGGCGCGCTTTCGCACTTTAGTTCGACCATGCCACCACACTTGTCACTGGTGTAGATGCCGAACCGGCCAAACGCCGTGTCGCGATCGGCGCGCTTGCCGGCAACCGTCTTGCCTTGTTCGCGCAGCCACTTTACCGCAGCCTCTTTATCGCCACCGCTGGCGGTCAGGGCTTGTTTGCAGTCCATCATCGGCAGGCCGGTGGTTTCCCGCAGTTCTTTCACCAAAGCGGCTGTGATCTCCGCCATGTTTGCTATCTCCTGAGTCGTTTAACGATGTATTCTGGGGATGAAGTCTCTTCCGCCTGGGAAGAGACAATTCAACAGGGCCGCCGGTTCAGGCGGCAGAGTCGCTGTTCGCTCCGCGAACGGAACGTGGATTTTCGTTTGTCTCACCGCAGCCAGTCATTTCGTTCGCGGAGCG
>JBGSHH010000702.1:0-5784 GCA_041752355.1 Pirellulaceae bacterium
GACCGGTGATTTGATCATCACTTTTCCGCAGCACAACGCCGCCGTCAAAGGGGTCGCGTTCCATCCCAGCAACAACGAAGTCTTCTCCGCCGGCAGCGACAATCAAATCCGCCGCTGGAACTTGACCGAAGCCAAGCAAAATGGCGGGCATGGTTTCGGCGACGAAGTCTACAAGCTGCCCACCGCTGGCGAGTTCTTCTTCGCCGCCGTGGCTGACAAAAGCGTGCGGCAATACAAGCTGCAAGATCAAGGTCAGGTCCGCCAATATAATGGTCTGACCGACTCCGCCCTCAGTGTCGCCTACAATGCCGCCACCAATCGCATCGCCGCCGGCGGCTTCGACGGCCGCGTGATTTGTTGGAACGGCGCCGATGGTAAAGAGATCGCGAATTTCATCGCGGCACCGGGGTATAAGGCGCCGTAGGTGACCGCAACATGTCATCGCCAGGCGGGTTGAGATTGAGAAGGTACGCTATACTTTCCTGGTGCCTTTCACCCCCCCCTGTTTTTTAGGGCTTTGCCATGACTCAACTCCTTTTGCTGCTGGCGATTGCTGGGGCGTATGATCCGTCGGATAAACCGAAAGTCGAGTTGCCCAAACCGATCGAATTGACGGTGAAGGACACGACACGTGATGGCCGCGAGATTCCGATATTGGTGTATCTCCCCACTGCCAGTGACAAACCGGCCGTGACGTTGCTCTTCAGTCATGGACTGGGCGGCTCGCGCACAAATGCTGGCTACCTGGCGGAACATTGGGCGGCGCGCGGCTATGCGGTGGTTTGCCTGCAGCATCCCGGCAGCGATGAATCCGTGTGGCGCGATAAGCCCCTCGGCGAGCGCATGGCCGCAATGCGTCAAGCGGCGGGCGCGGCGAACTTTCTGCTGCGCGTGAAGGATGTGCCGGCGGTTCTCGACCAATTGGAAAAGTGGCACAAGGAACCAGGACACGCGCTCGCAGGCAAGCTGAAGTTGGACAAAGTTGGCATGTCGGGGCATTCGTTCGGCGCTGTCACCACGCAAGCGGTGAGCGGGCAATCGGCCGCGCGCGGCGCGATCTCTTTCACCGACAAACGGATCGCGGCCGCCATCGCATTCAGCCCCAGCACGCCCAAGTTGGGCGATCCCAAAGCGGCGTTTGCGCAAGTGAAGATTCCGTGGCTGCTGATGACCGGCACACTCGACACCTCGCCCATTGGCGACCAGACGGTTGAATCGCGGTTGGCGGTGTTCCCCGCGCTCCCGGCCGGGAACAAATATGAAGTGGTGCTCGACAAGGCGGAGCATTCCGCGTTCGGCCAAGGGCGCTTGCCTGGCGAAAAAGAACGTCGCAATCCCAACCATCACCGCGTGATTCTCGCGCTCAGCACCGCCTTCTGGGACGCCTACCTCCGCGACGATCCCGCCGCGAAAGAGTGGCTCGACGGCGAAGGCCCACTCGGTGTTTTGGAGAAGGCCGATCGGTGGCAGAAGAAGTGATAATCGTGTTGGAAACGACTGGCGAGACGGCGAACGCTACGACCAGTATCGTCAGGAATTCTATCGATGACGTACTTCTTGTTGCATAGCGGACGAGCATCGGCCGAAGTTCCCACAAGCGACTTCGAGATGGAACTCGAGAAGCTTGAATGTAGTTGCGGCAATCGTTTGGCAAGCGAAGCACCGATGGATGCCTTCCTGAGCGAGTCCCTATCGGGCGTTCCTCTTAATTGCATTAGAGGTTCCACGGTCGGGATCATTCGCGACGATCTCATGCAACTTCTCGAGATTGGCCAATTCCATAAGACATTTGCGGTCGGCAGGGTGTTCGTAAAGGGAGCGATTGTCACCGGCTTTCACACATTTATCGGTCGCAATCCGATCACTATCCGAGGCGATGCGACGTCGCTGTTTCGTACTTGCGGCTTTTGCCAAAATCCCGTTTACGTGGCTTTGAATAATGAGTACGTACTATCGTTCGATGTTCGGGAAGGGGCGTCAACATACTCGACGGGCAGGTCGTCCATCGTAGTTAGCGAAGAGATTTGGACCCAAATTCTTCTCTCGAAAATCTTCAAAGTGCAGTGCAAATCGATTGGCATTCATGACGTTCCGATCGATGGCCTACCTGCCGATCTACGCATGGCACCGCGCGACCTCATGTTGAACATTTCACCGCAAGTGTTCCGCAAGCGAAGACACGCGAAGTAGATCTCATTTGTTTTCGATTAACACCTCATAACATGCCAGCAGACAGGGGCCATCCATGGGACATCCATATTTATGGCCCCTTTCTCTTTCCGTCAACTAAAAAATGGATGGCCCATGGATGGCCCCTTGTTTCGCCTTGTCGAAAGAGTTTCCCTCTTCTATTCAACTTCTGCATCCCAGTTCAGAAGCTTCCAAAAAGTGGTAAATGACTCCGCAATCTCCGACAAATACTCTTCGGTTATCACCTGCTTCTCTTGCCAAGCGTCGGGAGGTTTCCAGTAGTAAACCTTGCCCTTATTGGCTCCATCGACACAGAGCACGACCCGCTCGAACGATTGGCAGTCAGCGATCGGGATAAAATTCGCTGGCACACGCTGGTTGAAGTAGTATGCCTGTAGTTCGGATAGAATATTGCCGCGTTCATCTTCGTAAGAAATCCCGTAAACATAGGTAATCACGAAAGGTCTCTTAGGCGAGTCAACCCAGACTCCCCCTGGGATAAACAGGCCATTATGTTCTAACAAGAATTGGCGATATGGATCGGGGAGAGTGCTCTTAGTTGCATCTTCGAGAAACGACAGTTCCTTGCCCGTGGCAGTTGGAAATAAAGTTTCCGCATCCTGCCGTGTGGTAAACATTCTCGTGTCCTTTGTCGGTGTACTAGTCTGACGATCTCTGCATGACATCGCAGTCGCGATGAGAATCAGCGACGCGACTGTTGTGAACTTTCTCATTCTACTCTCCCGTCAGAATTTGCTTGGTCCTATTTAACATGTTTGGGCTAAGGCTTCTTATCTTCCTCCACCAAACGCGTGTTCCGTTCTTCTCTGTTTGTACCGCTCGGTTCTTCCCGCGTCTGGCTTGTCAGTGCTAGAGGGGGCGGTGTGAGTCGTAAGAAGGGTGAAGTAATAACTTGCGAATATAGTATAAAATGAACAGTAGTTATGCCTGTTGATGAAGTCGGCGACTTTATCAACAAACACGCCGCATGCGCGCGTATGACGGAGGTTGGTAAGGGAGGGTTGGTTGTCGGCGGAGAATGGCGGCTGGCGCGGACATGTGGGCCACTTGTCGATGTCCGTAGCTGTGCGGTAGTTTAGCGTTGGAATTGGAACGCTGCTCTACGGGAAAACCACATGCTCGAACTTCACGCTCAAATCGAAGCCGCTGTCGCCGCTATCCGCAAAGTGTGGGACGGCAAGCCGCGCGCCGGCATTATTTTGGGGACGGGGCTGGGGGGACTCGTGAAGAATATCCAGGTGGAGGCCAGCCTGGAATATGAAGAGATTCCAAACTTCCCCAAGTCCACCGCCACCAGCCATCGCGGGCGATTGGTCTGCGGCACGTTGAATGGGCTCTCCGTCGTGGCGATGGAGGGACGTTTTCACATGTACGAAGGCTATCCCCTTAAACAGATCACGCTGCCGGTGCGGGTGATGAAGGCGCTGGGGGCCGATTTGCTGGTCGTGAGTAACGCCTGCGGCGGTATGAATCCGTATTACAAGTCGGGCGACATCATGCTGATCGAGGATCATATCAACTTGATGGGCGACAACCCGCTGATCGGCATCAACGACGATCGCCTGGGGCCGCGTTTCCCCGATATGTGCGAGCCGTATTGCCAGAAGCTGGTCGATCGGGCGTTGGCCGTGGCGCGCAAGGAGAACATCGTCGCGCATAAGGGTGTGTTTGTCGCGGTGGCAGGACCGAATTTGGAAACACGCGCCGAGTATCGCTTCCTGCGAATGATAGGTGCCGACGTGGTCGGCATGTCCACCGTGCCGGAAGTGATCGTGGCGGTCCACGCTGGCATGCGCTGTGTGGGCTTCTCGATCGTCACCGATATGTGCCTGGCCGATTGTCTGGAGCCGGCCGACGTGCCAAAAATCATCGCCACCGCCAACGCCGCCGAGCCGAACTTGTGCAAGCTGGTGATGGGCGTGCTGGCTGGCGAAAAGGATCCGGCGACGTGATCGATCCTGCTATCTGTCCGCCGCAATTCGTCGAGGAAGCGGTCGCGGCGATTCGCGCGTCGTGGCAAGTGGTGCTACGCGCGGCCATCATTCTTGGTTCCGGCCTAGGCGAAGTGACCGCTGGCATTGAAGTCGAAGCCGAGTTTCCGTATCAGAATCTGCCTCGCTTTCCGCGCTCGACGGCGCTGGGGCATAAAGGTCGGCTGGTTTGCGGGATGCTACAGCAAACGCCGGTGGTGGTAATGGATGGGCGTTTTCATCTGTACGAAGGTTATCGGCTGAGCGAGATTTGTTTGCCGATCGCGGTGCTACGAGCGCTGGGAGCGGAATTGTTGATCGTCACGAATGCTAGCGGCGGCATCAACCCTCAATATCGCTCTGGCGAGATCATGGCGATCGAGGATCACATCAATCTCATGTCGCCAGGACCGCGCGATGCGAGTTGGGAGCAAAGCAACGCAGCGCGCATTGCGCCACTTTCGTGTTACTACGATGACTCGCTGATAGATTGCGCCCAGACGATCGCCCGCGCGCAAGACTTTGTCTGTCATCGTGGTGTGTATGTCGGCGTGCAAGGTCCGAATTATGAAACGCGTTCGGAGTATCGGGCGTTTCGCAAACTCGGTGGCGACGTGGTCGGGATGTCCACCGTGCCAGAGGTGATCGCCGCGCGGCACGTGGGATTGAAGGTTTTGGCACTCTCGATGGTCACCAATGTCGCGTGTCCCGATCGTCCCACGAAAACCACTCCAGAAGAAGTGAACCGACTCGCAGCGGGGGCGATTCCGAACCTGCGCAAGATCATCGCCGGCGTGCTACGCGTGCTCTAGAAAAGCATCTGTGGCGCAATTTCTATCTAATAAGATGGAACGAATAGCAAGTTGGGGAGTGGAGAGTAGAGGAGTAAGATTCGTTTGACGTCTTTACTCCCTACTCAATCACTCTCCACTGGCGAATGGTGCGGCTCGTGGAACTCGCCACACCCTACCAAAATACCACGAGTCAACTACTTCCGGCCGGCGGTAACCATGGGGAAGTCATCGGTGCGGAATGGCGAAGCTGGCAAGCCTGCTTTGTTAAACAGGTTGGGCGTGGCGAAATCCGACCAACCGAAACGGACCGCCACCGGCTTGGCCACGTCGTCGCTGCTCACAACGATGGTGTCGCCATCGATTTCCGCTTTGGCTTCCACGAACTTTTTGTCTTCACCGGCGATGGTGAAGAAGTTCAGCGGCTGGCCATCCTTCGCTTCCAGTCCGCCACCGACATGCTTAAACTTCAAGCGAATCTTGTTCCCTTCCACCGCCATCGAATCATACAGCGGACCAGAATAGACGAGGTCGCTCTTGCCGTAGCTGTTTGCTAACGCCCAGAGTGCGAGCCGTTGGCCGACATCTTGCTTGTTCTTGGGATGAATATCAAACAGTTCGGTGATGTCCGTCGTCACCGCCATGCCAGTGTTGGGTAGCTTCAACGTCTTGAGTTGAGCTTCCCATAACTCGCCGAGTTGCTTGCTGTCTTTGGGTGTGTTGGTGGCTTTATCGCCTGCATAGCAATACGGAGCCAATTGCACGAACAGGAAGGGAAAATCACCTTGACCCCACACTTTTCGCCAATCGGT
>JBGSHH010000703.1:0-3260 GCA_041752355.1 Pirellulaceae bacterium
GGCGGCAGCGCGGTTTTCTGACGCATCACGAGGATCGGCCGACAGTCGTCTTCGCGGAAGAAGACGTGCTGGAATACGAAGGAGGGATGCAGATAGAAAGCATTCTCGTCCACGAATTCGGCCACGTGATTGACGGGGCTGGCTTCGATGACGCCTTGCGCGAGAAACTCACGCAATGTTTCGATCGCGCTCGTGCGCAAGGCATTTGGATGGATGGTCGCGCAGCGCAGCGCTTTCGCCGCGTGAAAGAGGAAATGCCGGTCAGTCTTTTGGAGGCGCTCGTCAAAGCCTTCCCCAATCAACCGCGCGAACTACTGGAAAAATGCCTCGACGGTGGCGATATCCTGGTCAACGGCAAGCCAACGAATGCGAAAGTCGAGGTAACCACTAAGGACGAAGTGCTGATTGTGTTTGGGGGCGAAAAGGAATGCTATGCCCATAAGAATCGGGCGGAGTATTGGGCCGAAGGGGTGCAGTGTTGGTACGACACGAACCGCACCATGGACCACGACCACAATCACATTCACACCCGCGCGCAACTGAAAAAATATGACCCGCCGCTCGCGAAGCTCTGCGAGGAAGTGCTAGGCGATTCACCTTGGCGATTTGTTTCGCCGCGCAAGCGCGCCGGCACCGAGCATCTGCAGAACTTCGATCCAAAGCAATCGCCTGAGGCGGTCGATCCGGAACACATCAAGGACGCCGCCAACGACTATTACGACAAGTATTGGGAAGACTATTGGCCGCGCTTGCACGAGAAGCATGGCCTGACTTCGCCGGATGCGGAATGAATGGTGGCGCCGTCCTTTTTTCGTAGGTCGGTACTCCTTTACCGACCCGGTGTTAACGCCCCAACCGTTGGCACGATGCTACGGGGGACGGATGGGGATATCCGTCCTACTCGCCACCAGCCCGTCCTACCAGCCCGCAGCGCCAGCAAGGGAAGAGTTATGGTGGCGCCGTACCAGCGCCGCGGAGATCGGTTGAGGTTCCCGGCCGATCACCCCGGGTTCCATGGTGCGTGATGTCGTCTCATCCTGCGGCGATCTACCAAACAAAGACACGGCAGGCTGGAAGCCTACCCCACGTGAATCGCAGGCCTACGCGACGAGTCGCAGCCGATTGGACGACTCACTCTCCACTGGCAAAGGCGACAGCGCGCGCTTGCTCATCTGCCGACGACCAGAGCGAAGGGCGTTTTCCATCGTGCCGCCGGTGGCTGCCCAGGCTTCCGCCGATTCGGTCAAGAGCGACAAAATCTGCTCCGTTTGTTGGCGATAATGCTCCACGCCGGCGCGATCGAGATCGCTGGGCAAGCAGAGTTGCGGACCAGTGATGGCGCGGGCCCGCGAATACAACTTGGGAATCGCAAATCGATCCCAGGTCGGCGTGCGCCACGGATTGTCGTAACCCAGGCCGATCGGAATCAGCGGCAGTTGCAGTTTCGACGCCAGATAGATCGCCCCCGGCGCGAGCTTGCGGCGCGGTCCGCGCGGCCCATCCGGCGTGATGGCGAGATTCATCGTGCGCCCTTTGCGCGTTAGGTCGCGCAGCGCCGTGCCGCCGCCGCGCTGTGTCGATCCGCGCACCGTCTCGAAGCCTTGGAAGCGCGCCGCCTGCGAGAGAATCTCGGCGTCTTTGTGCGCGCTGACCAGCATGGCGATGTTGCAGAACGCGCGGGTGTAGAACAGAAACGGAATGTACTCGTGCCAGAAGACAAAAATCGCCGGGCCGCGAAAGCCTGGTTCCGCGGGATCGTTGGCCGGATCGTAATGCGCCACGGCGTAGTCGAGTGTTTCCATCCAACGACTGATGAGCGTGGTCGCTCCCAGTCCGGCGGCGCGGTTGAACCAGAGTTTTGCGAATCGCGGCAACATGGGCATCCTTGCCTTGCGCGTAACTAAGTGGGCCACTCGCCGGAGAAAACTTCTACGGCGGGGCCAGTCATATACAAGTGATTATCGGCGGCATTCCATTCCAACTCCAAATCACCGCCGCGCAAGTGATTGATGATCTTGCGTTCGGTGCGTCCCGTCAGCACGCCAGCGACGCAGACCGCGCTCGCGCCGGTGCCGCAAGCTAGCGTCTCGCCGGAGCCGCGTTCCCAGGTGCGTTGGCTAACTTCTCGGGGCGACAGGACTTCGATGAATTCGACATTCACGCGGCGAGGAAAATGCGCGTCGTGTTCGATCTGCGGACCATAGCCCAGCACCAGTTCATCGGTCGCCTTTTCGACGTAAATCACGCAATGCGGATTCCCCATCGAAACGCAGGTGACGGCGAACTCGCGCTCGCCGATCTTCAGCGAAGCATTGACGACCGGCGTGGTGGTGAAAGTGGTGGGAATCTTGGCGGCGTCGAGAATCGGCTCCCCCATATCGACGCGGACGCGACTCACCTTGCCGCCGGAGGTTTCCAAGTCGAGCGCTAGCACGCCATTGCCGGTCTCGATTTTCAGTGTCTCTTTCTGTGCGATGCCGTGGTCGTAGACATACTTCGCAACACAGCGCACGCCATTGCCGCACATCTCCGACTCGCTGCCATCGGCGTTGAACATCCGCATCCGCGCGTCGCCCCGCTCGCTGGGGCAGATCAGAATCAGGCCATCGCCACCGACGCCGAAATTCCGGTTGGAAATTTGCTGGGCGAGCGCCGCCACATCGGTGGGAATTTTTTCGGCGAAGCAATCGACATACACATAGTCGTTGCCCAGCCCTTCCATTTTCGTGAATCGCATGACAGGCCCGTGTGCTAGCGGTGCAGTTTCACACCAACCCCAGGCGTGAGCGAGGATCGGCGAAATCGACCGTCTCATTTTACGGACGCGCCCCGATTTGGGTAAGACCACAATTACCACACCAGCCCGTGTCCCCACGCCCCCACCAGCCCGCAGCGCCACCAGCCCGCTGCGCCAGCGAGGGAAGAGTTATGGTGGTCCCGTCCCAGCGCCGCGAAGATAGATCGCAGGCGAATGGCCAAGACGCCCGGGGTCGATCGGCGGGGCACCTCAACCGATCTCCGCGGCGCTGGGGTGGCGCAGGCATAACCCCGTCCTCGCTGGCGCGTCGGGCTGGTGAATGCAGGCGTGTCCGCAATAGACACTCTCGCAATCGCAGGCCACAATCGGGCATGGAAACTTTGGTCGAAAAAGTGCGTCAGGCGATGGAGCCGCATGACTGGCGAGCCGTGACGTCGCTGGTGGCAGTGAGCGGCGGAGCCGACAGCGTCGCTTTGTTGCGATGTCTGCAGGCGCTGTGGCG
>JBGSHH010000704.1:0-4738 GCA_041752355.1 Pirellulaceae bacterium
TAATAGCACCACGAACCAAGACTTGCGTGCGAGAATATCGTGATGCGAGAAAATGCGCTCACGCCAAGATTGCGCGGCGATGGTATGGCCAGTGGCCGCAATGGGTGTTGCGACAAGCGCCTTGGTCTGTGCCGTGTCGTGGGAATATGCATCAACAGGTGGCACGACGCGATAATAGGCTTCTTGACTTGCCACAAAAAGCAACTGTGCGGGTAAGGGCAGCAAGCAAGCGATCAACAAATGTTGCCACGAAGTCCTTACCATGGCTAATGCTTTGGCCGGGTGGGGTTGCGTACCCGACCAAGCCAAGAAGAACGCGGCCAGTGAACCAGCCGCCATGCCGATGGGTACATAGTCATCGCCATTAGTGCTTTGCGTGATTAGCCCATACAGCCCGCCGAGGAGGCCGCCGAAGAACCCGGTCACCATGAACAGTCCGACGATCAATCCCAGGGATTGAAAGACGCCCGGTTCGGGGCGATAACGCTCCTTGCTGATGTTTTCGCGAGGAACGTCGAAAATCGCCTCGGAGTCGAGCGTTCGCTCGTCGACTGTGTCGAGTGGTGACACGCACTCCGGCGTGGCGTTCACAGTTGCAATCGGTAATGCGCTGTCGGCGAGCGATGCATGGATAGGTTCATCGACCGGAATCGCATCCAGAATGGGAATCGCCTGACGACACGAAGGACAGATTTGGTCGGCGTTGGGCAGGACCGTGATGCGACAATGGGGACAACGTTGAAAGTTCATGGCCGGCTCGCCCCTTCACTCACTGCGGGTGTTCCAATCGCTCGCTACATTCCCACCACCGGCACTGGCACCGTTTACCCTTGGGCGCGGCGCGAAAAAGCAGATCACTGACCACGATTTGACAACTTTGTTACATGAATCCCTTGTTTGGGCGACGCCTTGGCGAGTGACGTCTGCGGCCGTAATTCTAGCACAGCAAAGTCTCAAACCGCAAAGTAGATGGAGAACGAGGCGCCAGCCGAAGCCACTTCGAGCTTGGCGACTTATTGCTAGCTGGATCCGGAGAGCCGATCCTATAAAAATCAAAAGCGCCTCGGAGTCGACTTGTAAGCCGGGTTTTGTGCCACGCGCGCAAGCTACCTTGTGCACGGCGGCGGTCATTTCTCTACGACGACGATTGCTCGGCGTCTTTAGCAACCTACCCGCAGGTGATCCGACACGGACCGCGTCGCGACGACGCTTGCGCGCCATCTTCCCTGCTGTTTGGTTTTGCTCCGGGCGGGGTTTGCCAAGCCAGACGTGTCACCACGCTGCTGGTGCGCTCTTACCGCACCGTTTCACCCTTACCGCACTCGCCCAACATCCATTGACGGGGGCTCGAGCAAATGCGGCGGTTTATTTTCTGTTGCACTTTCCCTGACCTCACGGCCGGTCGGTGTTACCGATCACCCTGTCCTGTGGAGCCCGGACTTTCCTCCCGCTGCAAAGCAGCCAGCGACCGCCAGGTCAACTCCGAGGCACTTGCACCATAGAGGAAAACTCGCCGCTTGTTAAGACGTCCGACGGACGGGAATGGTTCGCGGCGACTGCAAACACGCCCGCAATACGGACCGTGGTAGAAGAATGCCGCAAAAACTACACAGGGCCCCACTGCGAGCCACCAATTCGGGTCCCGGCTTATGTGAACGACTCAAAACTCGTTGGACATCCGGCGATCCATCTCGGCGAAATATTTTTCGGGATTAAGTTGGCGTCGTTTGCCCGAGCCTTCCGTCGCCATGCGAACGCAGGCTTCGTGATTGCGATCAACGGCATTGTGAACACGCCCCGTGGGCCCTAGCTGCGAATAGCGCTGATACGATACTTCTTGTGCCTCGTTGCAGTCGGAATAGTACGCTCCTACGTTCACGCCCGCCGCAGCGAGTCGCAGGACAATCGCCAGAATCGTGATTCCAACCCCTCCACCTGCCGCCCAAAAGCCCGCGTTCGATTTCTTCTTGTACTTCTTGGCGACCGAACTGCTACCGCGTCCAGACGAACTGGAACCGCTGGTAAAATCAAATTCATTGCGCGGTTGTTCTTGAATAACAGGCGGCAAACTGGGTGCCGAAGGTTGCGCGGCTAAGTGCGGCGGCGTCGTGCTGGGGGGAGTTGCCACCAGAGGTCGCGCCATTGTCGGAACTGGCGCGGCGGCGGGAGCCAGGAACGGCATGCGACAAAGCGGACAATTCATCGCCTGTCCCGCCCAAGCGGTGTCGACTTGCAACGAACCTCGACAATGCGGACACGCAATCACGGTTTGCATGGGTTGGGCATCCCAACAAGATTCCATCCGAAACAAGTTCGCCACCCAACCTAACTACATCGCGCGAGTTGCCAATTCAATCGGCTCAATCGGCAACAGAAAAAGGCCCCGCGAACAGTGCGGGGCCTTGTGGTTGCCAGAATATCCTTGGTTCAAAGAAGCTAGCGCGATGTCGTACCAGGATAGCGCGGCCCCACATCAACACGTAGTCAACCTCGGCTCGGCTGACCCACTTTCTACTGCCGACCTTTCTTGCGATTCCACACAGGCTCGGCTTTATCCCATTTTTCCTGGCGCTCTTGGGCGGAAGGTTCGTTGAGCGGACGCACAATGCGAAACCCGACAAACTGCGCATCGGTGAAATACCAAATGCTCTTGGGAAGTTGCGGGTCTTGCTTCTTCCAAGATTTATCCGAGCCAACACGAGCGGCGCTCCGGAGATCTTCGGGATCGCTATTCCACGAACCACCGCGGGCCGCAATCGGATATTCCGTCTTGGGATTGTTGAGCGGTTCTTTCACCAATTCCTTGCCATGCTTGGCGTAGAAGTCGGTGCTGTATTGATCCAACGTCCATTCTGCCACGTTGCCGTGCATGTCAAACAAGCCCCACGGATTCGGCTTCTTCTTGCCCACCTTGGCGTACTTCTCGTTCGAGTTGTCAAAGAACCAGGCGTATTCTTCGAGATCAGCGGGATCATCGCCAAACGAATAGGCGGTGGTCGTACCAGCGCGGCAAGCATATTCCCATTCGGCTTCGGTCGGCAAGCGATAGTAACGCCCTGTTTTTGCGGAAAGCCAGTCGCAGTACGTTTTAGCGGCGAGTTGCGTCATGCAGATAGCGGGATAGCCTTTCTTTCCCATGCCGAACGTCATATCGGTGTACGGTTCGGTTGGTTGCGAAAGTTGATACTCGTCGGCTGCATTGTCGCGCTCGTTGGGCTCGACGTTGGCAAGCTTGCGGCGTTGGATATCGAGATCGAACATCCAAATTTCATACGAGTCCCACGTGATCTCGTGCTTGCTCATCCAGAACGGTTCGATTTCGACCTCATGTTGCGGCCCTTCGTCGTCCTTGCGATTCTTTTCGCTCGCGGGACTACCCATCAGGAACTTGCCGCCAGGGATTGGGACCATCTCGACGGTCACGGTCGTATGCTCGATCGGCTCGGCATAGGCCTTCATTTCTTTGGCGGTCTTGGCGTCCGCATCCGGCACAGCGAGTTTCTCGGCGGCGGTCGCCGATAGTGCAACAAGGAAACCAAAGCAGGCGGCGCACGTCCAAACGCGCGCGGATAGAATGGTATGGGTCATCCGACGTCTCTCTCCAAACGTTTTGAACAATTTTTGCAAACCGTGTGCAGCAGCGGTTTGCGGCGGGATACTCACCATGTCTATCATACCGTTAATCTGCCTCGTTGGGGTGAGTTTGCTGGGTCAGGTGCGGCAGGAGCCCGCTCTAACGCGGTACTCCGAGACGCAAGCTCATATGGGAACTAAGTTTACGATCGAGCTGTTTGCCCACGACGAGGCCGCCGCCCAGGTCGCTTTTGCCGCCGCGTTTCAGAAAATCGCCGACCTGGATGGGTCGATGAGCGACTACAACAACCAGAGCGAACTGAGCCGATTGAGCGCTAGTTCGCCGCACACTACGCCTGTGGAAGTGACCCACGACCTGTGGCAGATATTGTATATCGCGCGGAGCGTGAGTCGAGACAGCGAGGGGGCGTTTGATGTCAGTGTAGGACCGATCACGCGCTTATGGAGACAAGCTCGCCGTGAGAAAAAATTGCCTGACGTCGAGAAACTCCAAACGGCGCTGGCAGCAGTGGGCTACAAGCACATCCGACTGAGTGAAATCAGCAAAGTCCAGCGGCCGGAAACCGTGCAACTCACCAAGCCTCACATGCGACTCGACCTCGGCGGCATCGCGCAAGGTTTTGCTGCTGACAGAGCGCTACAAGTTCTCCAGCGGCAGGGCATCACGCGCGCGATCGTGAATGCCAGTGGTGATATCGTGGCAGGCGACCCACCGCCGGGCGAAAGAGGCTGGAAGGTGGCGCTGGGAGGGCTCGATCCGACTAAACCGCCAACAGAATTTGTGATGCTCGCCAATGCTTCTATCTCCACCTCAGGTGACGCGTTTCAATACACCGAAGTCGATGGCGTGCGTTATTCGCACATCGTCGATCCCAAGACAGGCATTGGTCTGACCACACGGATGAGCGTCACTATTTATCATCCCAATGGCACGCTCGCGGATGCAATCGCCTCGGCGGTGTGTGTTTTGGGTGCAGAGAAAGGATTAGCGTTTGTCGAGCGGCAACCCGATTGCGGAGCCCTGTTGGTGATCGCCACAGATGAAGGGGTAAAGACCGTTCGCTCGAAGCACTTCGACAAGCTCGCCAAGCCCCAGCGGCCCGAGTTGGATTGTGACGGTTGTACGAAATAAAGTACATACCGT
>JBGSHH010000705.1:0-1502 GCA_041752355.1 Pirellulaceae bacterium
GGAAGCGCATCACGTCACAGGTCTCGATGCCGACAGCGATTCACTCACGAAGCTGATCGAACTCACACTGGAGCAAGCCGGCCTCGCGCCAGGTGATGTCGGCTATGTGAATTCGCACGGCACCGGCACACAGCAGAACGATCTCACCGAAATGCGCGGCATTCGTAAGGCGTTTGGTGCCGATCTGAATAAGACTTGCGTGAGCGCGACGAAGTCGATGCTCGGCCATATCGTCAGCGGCGCTGGCGCGGTGGAACTCGCCATCACGACGCTCGCGTTACGCGATGGCTACGCTCCGCCGACCATCAATCACACCGATCCCGATCCCGAATGCCACTTCGATTGCGTACCGCAGTACGGGCGAGTCAATCGCTTTCAGCACGCCCTCAAGCTCTCCGTCGCCTTTGGTGGGCATTTGGTCGCCACCGCGCTCAGTCGCTGGAACGATGAGCAATGCGGGTTTGCTTATCCCGAGGCGCAAGCGCTGCTGCCAGAAGCTTCGCGCCGCGCCGCATAAGTCTGGCATTTACGTGGGGTAGGCTTCCAGCCAGCCGATTAAAATAATCGGCAGGCGGGAAGCCTACCCCACGCGCCGTTAACCTAGGTTCATCCCGCTCTCCAAGGATTGAACCATGCGCTACCTACTTTCGTTCTTGCTTGCAGGCAGTGTCCTGCTTAACACCGCTTCGGCGGCGCGGCCCAATATCGTGCTGTTTGTGTGCGACGATTTGGGGGCCGATGTTGGCTGCTATGGCAACACGGCAATCAAGACACCTGCCATCGATCAACTCGCCAAGGAAGGAACGCGCTACTCGCACGCCTTTTGTACCACCGCCAGTTGCAGTGCCAGCCGCTCGGTGAGTCTGACTGGCCTTTATAATCATGCCAACGCGCAATTTGGTCATGAACACGCCTATCATCATTTTCGCACCTACGAAACGCTCAAGTCCTTGCCGATCAAACTGACCGAAGCAGGCTACCGCACCGCGCGCGTCGGCAAGTTCCATGTCGGGCCGGAGGAAGTTTACAAGTTCGGCGCGTCCCTCCCAGGCAATGCGCGGCACCCGGTGCAAATGGCGAACAACGTGCAAGCCTTCATCGCCGCGAAGGATGAGCAGCCCTTCTTTCTCTACTTCTGCACGGCCGATCCGCATCGCAGTGGCGATCGCGTCGAGAGCGATCCGCATCAGCCGGACGCCTTTGGCAACAAAGCGACAGGGTACAACGGCATCGAGTCACAAAAGTACGACCCGCGCGAGGTGCTCGTGCCGCGTTTTCTGCCGGATACTGAGACTTGTCGCTCGGAACTCGCGCAGTACTACGAATCCGTCTCGCGTATCGATCAAGGACTAGCGCAGCTCATCAAGCATTTGAAAGCGGCCGGCGTCTACGACAACACGGTGATCTTGTTCACGTCCGATCACGGCATCGCGTTTCCCGGTGGTAAGACGACGCTCTATGAAGGCGGCATGCGGATTCCGCTGATCGTGAAACATCCTGAT
>JBGSHH010000706.1:0-14484 GCA_041752355.1 Pirellulaceae bacterium
TCATGTCTTGATCGATCGGCTGCTGGCCGTCGCGGCCCGCTATCAAACGCGCATCCCGTTATTGGTGATGACCAGTCCCGCGACCACCGCCGAGACGAAACAATTCTTCGCACAACAACAGAACTTTGGCTTGGCCACCGAAGACCTGGTGTTCTTTGAACAAGGTACGATGCCGGCGGTGGATGCCGAGTCGTTTTGCATTTTGCTGGAAGCTCCCGGCCAGATTGCGCTCGCGCCTGATGGTCATGGTGGCATGCTCGCGGCGCTGGCCCAGCATGTGGGCTTTAATCGATTACGTGCGCGAGGTATCACGCAATTATTTTATGGGCAGATCGACAATCCGCTGCTCGCCGTCTGCGATCCTGAGTTTCTCGGCTATCACTTGTTGGCGGGATCGGAACTTACGACGCAAGCGGTTCGCAAACACGATCCGGCTGAACGCGTGGGTGTGATCGGCGAAACGGACGGGCGCTTGGGGATTATCGAGTACAGCGATCTAACGCCCGCCGACGCGGCGCGCCGGCGCGAAGATGGCACACTGGAATTATGGGCGGGCAATACGGCGGTACACGCCCTGGATGTGGCATTCTTGGAGCGCATGAGCGCGCATGCCGAGGCCTTACCTTGGCATCAAGCGAAGAAGAAAGTGCCGTATTGGAATGAGGCTGGTCAACTCGTTGAGCCGACGGAAGCGAACGCCATCAAATTCGAGCGCTTCATTTTTGATCTGCTCCCGCAAGCGAACAACGCCTTGGTCGTGGAGGTCGATCGCACGCAAGCCTTCGCGCCAGTGAAGAATGCCAGCGGCGCGCCGAGTGATACACCGGAATCGGCACAAGCGGCGATGTGCGCATTACATGCTGCCTGGCTCCAGGCCGCCGGTGTGGAAGTTCAGTCGCATGTAAAAGTCGAGATTCATCCGCGCTTTGCGCTCGACGCACAAGAACTGCAGGCCAAAATCAAACCGGGGACGCGCATCACCAGCGATACCTATTTCAGCTAGGAGCAGAGAACCATGTTACATGCCGTGATCATGGCCGGCGGAGCCGGAACCCGCTTTTGGCCGGCCAGTCGAGTCGCTTTGCCCAAGCAATTGCTCGACTTGGCTGGTGAGCGGACGATGATTCAAGCGACCGTCGATCGTTTGGGCGATATGGTGCCGCCGGAGCGGTTACTGGTCGTTACCAATCGCCAGTTGGTCGATCCGATGGCGGAGCAATTGCCGCGGGTGCCGCGCGCGGCGCTGATCGGTGAGCCTTGCAAACGCGATACGGCTCCCTGCGTCGGCCTGGCGGCGCTACTGGTCAGCCATGCCGATCCGGAAGCGACGATGGTCGTGATGCCGGCCGATCATGTGATCTCGCCTGATGAAGCGTTCCGCGCGGCGATCGACAGCGCTGTCGCCATGGTGGAAGCGGAACCCCAGCGGATTGTGACGTTTGGCATCAAGCCGACCTTTCCCGCCGAGTCCTATGGCTACATCGAGCGCGGCGAGAAACTCGCCAATTCCGCCGCCTATCGCGTGGTGAAGTTTCGTGAGAAGCCCAAGGCGGATGTTGCAGCGCAGTATCTGGCGACCGGCAACTTCTACTGGAACGCAGGCATTTTCGTCTGGAAGGCGAAGACCATCCTCGCGGCGCTGGCGGAATATGAACCGGCCATGTATGAGCAGCTGGCCGCCATTGGCGCAAGCATCGGCACTCCGGATTTTCCCGAAACCTTTGCCAGTCGCTTTGCAGCGATTCGAGGCAAATCGATCGATTACGCGGTGCTGGAGCGTTATCCGGACGTGGCGGTGCTGGAGGCGAATTTCGATTGGGACGATGTCGGAAACTGGCAATCGCTCGCCCGTTTGCGCGGCGTCGATGCGGAGGGGAACACAATTGTCGGCAAGCATTTGGGGATCGAAACGCGCGGCACGATCGTCCGCACAAGCGAACAACACCTAATAGTCACGGTGGGGTTGGAAGATTGCATCGTCGTCCACACACCCGGTGCTACGCTGATAGCAAGCAAGCAGAGTGAAGAATCGGTGCGAAAAGTGGCCGAAATGCTGCGGGAAAAGGGCTGGAACGACTATTTGTAACCAAAAGGGTGCTACTGGAAGTGGGGAGGCATAACTTGCTTCTCCGACGGTGGCGGTCCAATAATAGAAGGTAAGACATAAAAGTTCTCGGGAGTTCAGGCCAATGCGAATACGAGGATGGCTATTATCGCTAGCGCTAGTAGGCGGCGTTGCCGCGCGCGCCGAGGAGACTCCTGCCACGATCATGCCGACGATTGCCGAGAACGCGAACTTGCCGGCGCAAATCGCCCAGCCGCAGCCTGACGAGCCAAAAGTCGAGATGATCGACTTTGGCAAATGGAACTTGCAACTAGCCACCTCCGGCGGCAAGCAGTTTTGGACCGATCAGGCAATCTGCCAGAATTACCGCATCCAGCAGAACGTGGTGACGGGTCATTGTCGTTTGCTCGACAATCACGATGTGCGACATGCTTGGGGAACGATGGACGAGTGTGCGACGAAACTCGCGGAGATCAAAACAGCCAAAGGTTTGCAGTCGCCGCGTGGGAAAGTGGTCATCACTTTGCATGGTCTATTGCGCTCACGCGAGCAGCTCGAAGGCCTCTGCCAGTTTTTGGAAAAAGACGGCGGCTATACCGTTATCAACTTTGGCTATGCCAGCAGTCGCGCGGAGGTCGGCGAGCATGCTGCCGCGCTCGCCAAGGTGGTTCAGCAATGCGATCAGGCGGAGGAAATCGACTTCGTTGCGCATAGCTTGGGGAATATCGTGTTGCGTCATTACCTGGCAGATTGCACCGCCAGCGGAAAGCCGCTCGATCCGCGCATCAAACGAATTGTGATGCTGGGACCTCCCAACAATGGCGCAGAGTTTGCGTTGCGTTTTCACAAGAACCCGCTCTTTCAATTGGTGTGGGGCAAGAGCGGCAAACAGTTGGCCGATCAATGGGCCGAGTTGCAACCCAACCTGGCAACTCCCTCCTGCGAGTTTGGCATTGTCGCCGGCGCAAGAGGCAATAGTGTCGGTCTCAATCCACTGGTGACTGGCGATGATGACATGGTGGTAAGTGTGGCGGAAACAAAACTGCCAGGCGCGAGCGACTTCATCACGGTGCCGGTGATCCATGGCGATTTGATGGATGACGAGGCGGTACGGAAGTGTACGCTGACGTTCCTCCGCGATGGATACTTTGTGACGGCCGACAAACGCCAACCTTTGCCGATCACTACCGCGAATCGCGAGCAACCGTGAGCGAAGAATCTGTCTATCAATTGCCGGCGGTCGGACGATTGGCCGGCATCGACTATGGCGAGCGGCGCGTCGGCATCGCGGTTTGCGATGCTAGCTGGCAGTATTGCGGGCCCTATGAAGTTCTTGATAGCCATGGCCCGCAGGCCGATGCGCAACGCATTCGCAAACTAGTTCAAGCCGAAGGGATCGTCGGCTTTGTGGTCGGCTTGCCGCTACATACTTCAGGCGAAGAGAGCGCCAGCACCAAAGCCGCCCGCGCGTACGGGGGCTGGTTGGTGGAAGTGACGAACTTGCCTGTGGATTTTCAGGATGAGCGTTACACCAGTCACGCGGCCGAAGCGCTTCTGGGGCCATTGGAACTCACCAAAAAGCAGCGTAAGGCCCGCCTCGACGCACTCGCGGCCCAGATCATCTTGCAATCGTATATCGATGCGCGCAAAAGGTAGGTCTGGCGAGCACCAGCGGATCAAGCGCTGGCTGCCTGCGCTGTCGATGATCCTAAATCCCCAGTTGTGCGAGCGCATCGACAACGCGATGCATGATGTTGGCGAGCGCGGGGTGGGAGCCTTCAAAATCGCCAGCCGATAGACGCAACCGTTCACCTAAACTCTGTGGATGGCTAGCGGCAGCAGCCGACTTGGCGTGCAGCGCTGCGTCGATCTCCTCCAAGGCCAACTCTAGCATGGCTTTGGATTCTGGATCGAGTTCGCGCACAGCGCGCAGTTCTACTTCCAATTCTTTCAAGGTGTCGCGAAGTCGGGCCGCTTGCTCGCTCATGATATTGTCAATCGTGGAGTGTATTACTTTTCGAGCGAAGTCTTCTCGTGCTGGATCTTTTCCAATTCCGCTTTGATCTTGCCGAGTTCGCTTTCCGTGGCGGTCTTCTCTTCTTGGGCCTTCTTCAACAAAGCCTCGCGATTGTCGTCAGCCGCTTGTTGCAGCATTTGAATGCTTTCGAGCACTTGCGCGAGCTTCATCCCCACCGTCGTCTCGGACTTCTTCAATTCATCCCAGCGGCGAGCGAGTTGCAGTTTCACTTCATCGGCGGATGGACCGGGAGCGTACTTGCCCGATTTCAAATCGTTCACCAGCGGTAGAATGATCGAGGTCGGCAAAGCATAGCTATTTACGCGACCAGCACGAGCGATGTTGATGCCGACCGCGCGACCGTCGAGGTCGACAATGGGACCACCGCATTCCTGCGGGCTAAGGACCGTATCGTGTTGCAAAGCGAGTTCAAAGCCTTCGCGACGTTCGCTGAGAGGCCCACCGAGCATGTTTTGGAAATCCTTACGATCGCCATCGGGACTCGAAGGTCGCGCCATGAGCGTGGCAATGATGTCGAGTTTTTCCTCACCGCGTTTGACCTTGAGTGTGACCTTGTCGCCTGGTTGAAATTGACGAACCTTCTCCACCAGCTTCTCGCGATTGGCAACCTCGCTGCCATTGACCTCGGTGATGAAGTCGCCATTCTTGACGCCGGCCTTTTCGGCGCCGCTGCCGGCCATCACTTCTTGAACCTTGGCGAAACCATCGACGTCCGCGAGCATCACGCCTAGCACGCCACTAGGGGCGGCGATGAATCGCGGTTGGACGCTCACCACGCCGATCGCGACGGGAATCGTTTCCACGCCCGCTGTTGCCAAGATGCTGCCGACGGTCGGCACATCGCTAGCATCGCGCCAGGTGATGGGCGATAACCCTTGCTGCTCAATCTTAAGCATGGCCAGATCGCTGGCACGATGCACGCCGATCAGTTTGGCATCGAACAGGCGATTGTCGGAGAGTTTAATCGTCAGCTTGCCTTGCAGTTCGCTGGCTTTGGTGAGCACGTAACCATCGGCATCGACCACGCAGCCCAGGCAAGCGATTTTGTCGTTGCAGAGCACGCGAACGGTAGCTTTATGCGGTTCGTTGACGACATCGCGAAACGCGACGCGGACCGTTTCGTGATCGCGTTCATTCTTATCGAGTGCGCGGAAGCGACTGAAGCGCTCCAACCATTGCCTGGCGGTGCCGTCGTTCGTGCCACCGCGATTGCGCCGATCGCGTCGGTCTTCTTTGGGTGCTTCTTCCTTGGGCTTCTCTTCCTTAGGTGGCTCGACCTTAGGTTTCTCTTCCACCTTGGGTTGTTCAGCGGGCGCGGTCTCCTCCTTCGGCTTCTCCTCTTTCGGCTTTTCAGCTGGTGGAGCAACTGCAGGAGGCGATTCTGCTTGAGGTTCGGCCGGCGCGGTTTCGGTAGGCTTGAGATCCGATAGGGCGGGCGGTTCATCCGCGATGACCCACCCAGCACCAAATCCAGCGGCACTCAGCAATGCCAACGACAACCAACGGCGGAGATCAAGTTTCATTATGGATGCACTCCTCGCCAAACGAACAGACTAGTTTCTCGAATTCTAATCGCAATGATCGACCACGTTTATTCGTTACGCTTGCCGATCACCACTTCAATGTCCAGCGTTTCTTCGCCGCGCTTGATTTGCAGTTTAACCTTATCGCCAGGGGCTTTGTCTCCCACCAGGCTCGAAAGTTGCTTGAACGTCGTGATGTCTTGGCCATCAAATTTCAGCACCAAATCCCCTTGTTTGAGGCCAGCCTTTTCGGCAGGCGTGCCGGGATAGACTTCGGAGATACGAGGATCTTCGCTATCGAGTTCCCCTTTCACACCCAAGTAAGGCGAATTGCCGGCCATGCTTCCCCAAGCTTCGGCCTTGGCTAGGCGATCCCAAGTGTCACGGAAGGTATTCACTGGCACATGCATGTTGGCATTGAGTGGACCAGCGATACGACTGTTGATGCCGATCACTCGACCTTGCATGTCGAACAACGGGCCACCTGAGTCACCACCAACTAACGTGCAATCGGTCATGATGACCGTGTCGTGATTTTGCAGCACTCGACCAAAGCGCACGACCGGCGTGCGTCCCTTTTCGTAGCCGCCGGGATGACCGGTCGCCACGCACCACTGCCCAGCTTTCAATTCGGCGGAGATTCCCATCTCGACGAAAGGCCACTCACGCTCTTCGGTGATCTTCATCAGGCCAGCGTCAATGGTGCGATTCATGCCCAATGTCTTGCCTTTGACCGTGGAGCCGTCAGGCAGCACGAAAGTGACATCAATATTTGGCTTGCCGACGACGTGCGCCGCCGTCAGCACATAACCATCTTTCGAGATAATCACACCGCTACCTTGAGCCGGACCGACACGCACACCCACCGTGCAGGGAATGATCTTTTCCGAAAGTTTCTGCAGATGATCCTGCATCGCCTTGAGATCACCCACGCTCTTGGGCGCTTCGCCAGCGAAGATTCGCTCTAAAACGGCAGCGTTCGCCATTTCGGCGGCGCTCGCCTTTTGAAAGCCAGTGACTGGTGCCAGTAGCAACAGCGAGACGATCAGGGCGGGAACGATCCAGCGAGTCCTTCGCGCGATTTGGAGCATCGTGGCAAACTCCCAGCAAGTGTGACAGGGCGGCAAGCGTTACGGAGCGAACGGTGGCGCTAAGTTCGTTTAACGTCTGTTAAGCGATGGCAACAGAATGTTCAACACCGAAGTCACCATGTTGATTCGGTGAAACATCGTGTTGTCCAAACGAAGCGCGATGTTGCTACATCTGTACTATGATACGCACCGGCGAAGCACGTTGGTAGTATTTTATGAACATCCTGTTCAGGCCTTTGAACATTCGGCACCCAACCTGGGGGGTGTAAAATGTAAAGGCGGAAAGGTTTAGTGTGCGTAGACTCGTTTTCGGCTGCGGCTATTTGGGACGGCGCGTAGCCGATTTGTGGCGGACGCAAGGGGACGAGGTACAGGTCGTCACCCGCCAGTCGGAACGGGCTAAGGAGTTGGCCGCCGCCGGATTTCGCGCGCAAATTGCGGATATTACTCGGCCGGAAACGCTGCCGACCCTCGCCGAGGTCGAGACGCTGTTGTTTGCGGTGGGATTCGACCGGAGCAGCGGCGATACCATCGAGCAAGTCTATGTCGAAGGTTTGCAAAACGTTCTGGCGAAGCTACCCCAGCCTCCCGAGAAATTAATCTACATCAGCTCCACCGGCGTATTTGGGCAAGTCGCTGGGGATTGGGTGGACGAAGACTCGCCCTGCGCTCCCACACGGGCCGGTGGCATCGCCTGTCTGGCGGCAGAGCAGGTGTTGCAAGCCAGCCCGTTGGCGGATCGCACACTCATTCTGCGTCTCGCAGGGATCTATGGTCCAGGACGCATTCCGCGCGCGTCCGATATTCGCGCGGGTCGAGCGATCGACGCCGCCAGCGATGGCTATCTAAACCTGATTCATGTCGAGGACGCAGCACGGATTGTCGTGGCCGCCGCTAGCGATCTGGCGCCGCCGAAGCTTTATGTCGTTTCGGATGGTAAACCCGTTGTGCGTCGCGACTACTACACCGCACTGGCGCGACTGCTCGACGGACCGCCGCCCCGCTTTGTTGTTCCCGAGGAGAACTCTCCCAATGCCGCGCGAGCGGGCAGCGACAAACGCATTCGCCCCGCACGGTTGTTCGCCGAGTTACCACTCGCCCTCGCATATCCGTCGTATCGCGAGGGACTCGCGGCAATTGTGGCTGAAGATCGACCGGGCTGAATTGAGAGATCGTCTCAATTGCCTTGTTTTGCCATGGAATCATGAGCGAGTGTCGTGTCTGCGGGTTGCTGATGCGCAGAGGCGACTCTACAATCCGGCACAGGCATCGTTGTTGTTCGCGGCGCGATCAAGAACGATGGAACACGCACGTTTCAAGGAATTGCAGCTATGATCGAGCGGAAGCCCGTCTTCCCGAATGTGATTGAAATCAACCATCAGATCGGGCAGATCTTGGGCTGCAATGTCTATTTGGTGTTCGATCAAAATGAATGGGTCTTGATCGACACTGGCTTTGAGGAAAGCGTCGATGAGATCGTCGAGTTGATTCGTCAACTTGATTTCCCGCTGTCGCATTGCAAACTGCTGATCGCCACGCATGCCGACGTCGATCACGTGCAAGGCCTGGCGAAAATGAAGCAGTTGTTGCGGACGCAGGTCGCCTCGCATCCCAAAGCGGTTAAGCCGCTGCAAACCAGTGACAAACTTTGGACCTTTGCCACCATCGAGGCGCAAGGTCTCGATATGGAGATGCCGCCGGTCACGATCGATACGCAGATTAACGAAGGGGACAAACTCAAAGTCGGCAATCTCGAACTCGAAGTTTGGAATACGCCTGGGCATACCGATAGCCAGTTGGCGTTTCGGATGGGTGATTTGTTGTTCAGCGGCGACAACATCTATCGTGATGGCAGTGTCGGCGCGATTGACGCCCATCATGGCAGCAACTTGCCTGACTTCGTGAAGTCGCTGGAAAGGATTCGCGCCAGCGACGTGAAATGGTTGCTACCCAGCCACGGTCCGATCTTTAAGAAAGACAACGCCTTGTTGAACGCGACGATTGAGCGCGTCAAAGGTTACCAACATATGGCCGATTTCGGCACCTGCGCCGTCGATTGGCCGCTGATGGATACTTGGGAAGAAGAGCTTGCCGCGGGGCAGATGCCTAAAGAGTAACTGCCGCTAGGGTCGGGATGTGTCCCAACGCCAGACAACGTCATCCTGGCCAAAGTTCGGCACGAGTATCGGGTGTCGCTCACCTGTTTCATCAACGAGCCACCAGTCCCCGCATTCGATCAGATCGACGAACTCATCTTCATGCGTGGATTCAAATTGCTCCCAGGCATTATCGGGAGCATCGTCGTCGAGCGACAGCATGAGGCGTTCCGACTCGCGGCAATATTCGATGAACCGCGCGATCCGCTCTCGTGTTGCCGGCGGATCCGTGTCCTTGGTTGGAACAAACGTCCCGCAGCAATTGGGGAAGTCCACATCGGTCGGGCGGATCGTTCCCACGGCAACATCGCGATAGAGCAAGGTGTGGATACGGTCGCTCATTGCGGATTTATCGGCTTACATCAAGGCGATCGAGCACAACACGCCGACCAGGCCCAGCAGCAAGCCGCCCGAGACGATGAAAATCAGTTCGCCGCAGACGCCATACCAGCTTTCTGTATCTTCATCTTCCATCGCCTTGCGGACTTCCGGCGTGAACGCATGATTAAAGACCGAATGCTCGTTGTCACTAGTGCTGGGAGCGGGATGGGCCATTGGGGAAAGTCCTCGATAATGCGACTAAAATGGGACGCGGTTCTAGAATTTAGCTGGCAATCGCCTGCCTGAAAACCGCTTTCTGACGGAATTCCGTCATCCCCGACCGACGAGGGGCATCCAATCCTGACGGTTGTAGCGAATTTTCTCTGCATGCCGCTTCTACCGCGCGCCGATGGATAGGAGTAGACCGGACCCAATTTAACTGCGCGGATCCACCGCGCGGCCGTGTTCTTGAGGGGGGAATCTCGATGTATCGTCGTATGTTGCTGGCGCTGGCGTGCGCCGCCTGTTTGAGCTGCCTCGCGACAAGCGAGACCCAAGCCCAGGATCGGGCGTATGGCCGGGTGTGGGGTGGAAATGCAAGTAGTCGCGACTGGAATCGCTTCTACCACTATCCCTACGTCTATTACCCACAAAACTTCTGGGGAAACGAGTACTATCGCAGTAGCGAAGACATGTACTATCGCTATCCCCAAGAAATGCAAACTCCTGTTTATAACAAGAAGTGGCACAATCCTTATCCCGAGAACCGTCGCTGGCACTCTGGCAGCCACTTCATGACCGACGTGTTCTAGTCGTAGGCCCCGCGAGCCGAGCGGGGCCTGTTTGGTCGTGAAACCAACACCGACTAATGCGATTTTGTTCGACGTCGCGCAACCATCCAGCCGCACGCTCGTTTTACGTCAACACTGGCCAGGCTCGGCTCGCCTGGCCTACTGGGCGAACGCGCACAGCATTTCGACGGCTTGCTCGAGTTGGGCGATCTCGACCCATTCGTCGGCGGTGTGCGCTTGATCGATCGAGCCTGGACCGAACACCACCGTCGGCACGCCTAGCGGTGAATAGGCCGAGCCATTCGTACCATACGGCACGCCCAGCATCCGTCCTGAACCGCCGCAACGTTGAATCGCCGCCGACAATTGCCTCGCTAGTTCGCGATTGTTACTATCCGAAAGACCGCCGGAAAAAATGTACGGCTCCTCGTGCGTTACTTGGATCGTACGCGGCAAATGCCCTTGTAAATAAGCAATAATCGCCTCGCGCGCTACGAGCGGATCTTCGCCGGGGAGCACCCGTCGATCGATCTCGATCACGCAATCCGCAGGCACGGTATTCACGCTGAGGCCACCACCGATCGTGCCGACACTCAATGTGGGACCACCCACGAGCGTATGGCGCGGTAGCGCCGGCGCGACTTCTTTGGCATAGCGTTCCAAGACTTGCAGCACGTACGCCATGGCGTAGATCGCGTTCTCGCCTGCTTCGGGGCGTGAGCTATGTGTCGCGCGGCCGTGCGTGCGACAACGCCAGCGCGAAACCCCTTTATGCGCGATCACCACCTCCAGCGATGTCGGCTCGGAAACGATAATCGCGTCCGGCGCTCGCGGCAGCAGCTTCGATCGGCCGCTGCCCCAAAGTTCCGCGAGCGCTTTGGCACCGGTATAGCCATGCTCTTCGTTGATAGTGCAAGCAACAACAATCGTGGGGCGATCACCCACCGGCTGTTCCGCCAGGCGTGAGAGCGCCGTAATGATCGTCGCCAGGCCCCCTTTGATATCGCACGAACCGCGACCATAGACACGGCCGTTTTCCACGACCGGATCCCAAGGCGGGATCGTCATCCCTTCGACGGGCACCGTGTCTTGGTGCGCTTCCCAAACGATCAGCCTCCCTCCGTGCTCCGGCGGCACCGCGCCCTCCAGGCGGGCGATAATGTTGTCCCGCAGCGGCAAAACCGGCTGCCGCTCCCACGCCCAGCCTTGCTGCGTGAAAAGCTGTTGCAGGTAATCGGTCACGGCATATTCAAAATACTCCGGCCCCGAGACTGGCTTGCCCATCGGATTCACACTGGGAATCCGCACCAGATCGCGGAGCAGGGAGACAACATCGAGCGGCATACCAGCGGAGACCTGTGCAAGGGGCAAGGAAGGAAGCTGCCATTCTAGGCGACCGGCCGATCCCACCCCAGCCCCAAGCCAGCTGCCAGAAAAAATCCACCAATTGACGGACTTCCCTCAGATTTTGAAAGAAAAATCCACCTCTGCTTGATTGTCGCCCGCAGATTGTGAACAATTCGCCCTAAGCCGTGGGGTAACTCCGGCCCAATTGCCCTTCACAGGTACCTGCCCCACCTGTGGAGGGCGTTTTTTGTTGAGGTCGCCACAGATCGATCTGGCTGGCGATTATCTCGCTCGATATACTTCGCCACCCTATTGGACGTTTTCCTGGTGGTGGAACCCGCGTGGTGGTCTCGGCTCGTTATCAAATCGCGATCGTATTACTACTGTTGGGCGCGATGCTCACCGGTGGCGGTTGCGTACGCCGTCGGCTCACTGTCCGCACGGCACCGGCGGGGGCAACGCTGTATGTCGACGATCAGCCGATTGGTGAAACGCCTGTCTCGACGCCTTTCACATACTACGGTACGCGCAAGATTCAGCTGGTTAAGGACAACTTTGAAACGCTGACGGTGAAGCAGACGTTCGACCCGCCTTGGTATGAATACCCCGTGATCGAGTTCTTCAGCGAGAATCTTTGGCCGTGGGAGATCCGCGACGAGCGCGTTCTCGATTTCCAAATGATCCCGCAGCAGATCGTGCCGACGGAACGCTTGCTGGAGAACGCACAAGCGCTACGCGACTCCGCTGGCACGGGCGCGATCGTGCCTGGTGTGAGTCCCCTGGAAGCCAGCTTCGGCACGCCGCCGATTGTTGTACCGCCACCGGCGAACACGCTGCCGGCACCTGCTCCGCCTGGTCGCGTGTTGCCATAGCTATCTTACTCGTTCCCAAGGTTCCTCCTTGGGAACGCACCACCGCCAAGCCCTGCTTGGTTTGTTGCGAGATTCGCGCGTTGGCGAAACGACCATGCGGAAGACTGCGTGACAACGGTCGATACCAATAGCTAGAATCTCTTGTGGTGACGTACACTCTGGCCGAATGCGTGGAATGCTGATTTGGCTGATTTACCGCGACTTCTGATTGTTGGCGGCCCCAATGGTTCGGGGAAGACGACCCTGGCGTTAGAGTATGCCGACGAGTTTGGCCTACCCTACTTGGGCGCGGACGCGATCGCTGCCGAACTCAATCCGGCGAACCCAGCAGTTGCGCAAATTGCCGCGGCCCGGCTGTTTATTCAGTCTCTAGACCAGCACGTTGCTCAGAAAACGCCATTTGTCTGCGAATCAACTCTCTCCGGTTTGACCATGCGGAATTTTGTCACCTCCGCACGCGACGCCGGTTACACCATTGACATTGCATTTCTTGTGGTTGACTCGGCGGACACTTGCGTTGCCCGTGTCGCCGAGCGCGTCCGCAAGGGTGGTCACGATGTGCGAGAGGTTGATATTCGCCGTCGATTCGCGAGGTCGATGAGCAACTTTTGGAGAATCTACCGCGAACTGGCCGATAGTTGGGTGTTGCTCTATAATGGAATGTCAACGTTGCGGGAGATTGCCGTGGGTTCCCGCGTCCAAACGAAGATTCGCGACGCAAAACTGTTCTCGACCTTTTTGGGACTGGTTGGTGAATCGCCATGATTCGATCTCTAATACCTGACGAAATCCAGGCCACCATCGACGGAATCATCCGGATCGGCAATCGCGCCGTTGCCAAGGCGCAAGAGGAAAGCAGGCGACTGGGAGTTCCGAACGTTTACTCGATCGATGGGCAACTTTACTACGAGATGCCCAACGGCGAACTCTCCGCGACGGACCCGTTCCGCAAGGGCAAATCCGAACCAGATCAATCGTGCGAGCATTGAACGCCTGCTTGCTCCTTTCTGCCATCAACTTGTTTCGTGCGCAAATGGCCACCGTTTACCAAATCAGCGACATTCAAGGATTTTGTCGCGTTTTGGTCGCGAGCGCAATGGTGAGCGAGGATTCTATCGCCGCCATCCTCGCCAACTTCCGTGAAGACTACAGCCGTAGTTCGAAATATGGCGCATCGCTCACCGCGTTCACGTCCTACCTCGTGGCGAACGATTTGCTTACTTGCTGGCAAGTAGAAATGCTGCGTCACGGAAAATGCAAAGGCTTCTTCCTGGACGGCTACAAGATCATGGATTGGGTCGGCCATGACGCCACATTCGTCCGGTACCTTGCAGAGGACACGCGGTCACAGGAACGCGTTTTCCTGTGCGTTAAGCCACCATCCAATGTCCCACTCAAGGACGGTCAGTCGGAATACTGGATCGAGGCGTTTGATCCGTGACTTGATGGATCACATGGCAACAGCCCATGAACAGAGAATATCACTACGTTGGGCCAGGAGAAATTCGAGACGCTGCCCGCGCGCGTTCCCCGGGTACTCCCATTCACGCGGTCGAGGATCTTCGTCAGTGGCTGGCTTCGACGCCGACGGACCGGACGGTTGAGGGCGATTGGATCGCGACTTTCACACTTGGCACCGATCAGGTGTTGCGTGTCGCGCCGCGTCGATCCGAGCATGTCGCATGTGCGGCCGGTGGACCGGTACTATCAGCAGGCGAGATCACGATGGACGACGATGGTGAGGTTGTTGCCATCTCCAATCACTCGACGGGATTTTGCCCGGAACCAGAATCTTGGGGGTTCGTCGAAGCTGTACTTGATCGGCTCGGCATTTCGCATCCTGAGCGCTTTACCGACGCGATCATTTTCCGCCTTTGCCCGCAATGTGGAGAGCGCAACGTGGTCAAAGATTCGTGGTACTATTGTCATTGCTGCAATGCGCAACTCCCCGAGTCGTGGAACTTCCCGGTGCCCGGCGAGAGGTAGCTACTTCGCCCGCGTCCTCCCTAATCCTCAATCCACACGGCGTCTTCCTCAACCGCCCGTTGTCGCAGGGACGACTTATTGAAATTAAAGCCGACGCCGGAGGGGCGTTTGTCGAGCGCGCCTTTGACGCCGAGTTGACGAGGATCGTCGGCAATCTTTTGGGCGAAGACTTTCAAGTCGTCGACGATGGGGCGGGCGTCGCGCGTCACTTTTTCGACGCTGGCGGCGGCGCGGACCAACTTTTGATACAGTTCGTCGTCGCGTACTAGTTTGCCAATGGTGCCATCGCTGTTA
>JBGSHH010000707.1:0-5081 GCA_041752355.1 Pirellulaceae bacterium
ATGGCTGCGGACTCAAGCAAAAACTCTTATGACGGATCGCCGGACCGAATCTATGCACTTGCTCGATCTCACACTCCCCACGCCGGAGGAAAACCTGGCGCTCGATGAGGCACTGCTGGAAGCGGCCGAAGCCGACGAGAGTGAGGTGGAAGTGCTGCGCATTTGGGAGTCGCCGCAGCCGCTGGTGGTGATCGGCCGTTCGTCGAAAATTAATGTGGAAGTTCAACGCGAGTATTCCACCGCGCGCCACGTTCCCGTTCTGCGCCGAACCAGTGGCGGCGCATCGATCGTCGCCGGCCCAGGCTGTTTGATGTATGCCTTGGTTCTGAGTGTGAAGTTGCGACCGCAATTGGCGCTCCTCGACGCCGCGCATCGCACGGTGCTCGAACCGCTCGCACATTCGATTGCGCAACACGTCCCCGGTGTCGCTTGGGAAGGAACGAGCGACTTGGCGCTAGCGGGGCGCAAATTCTCAGGCAATAGCCTGCGCTGCAAGCGATCGCATGTGCTTTATCACGGCACGCTGCTGTACGACTTTCCTTTGGATTTGGTAAGCGAGTTGCTCGCCACCGCGCCGCGTCAGCCTGCGTATCGCGCGGGGCGGGACCACAGCGCGTTCGTCAGCAACCTGCCGCTGGCACGCGCGGCGCTCCGGCAAGCGGTGATCGACGCTTTCTCCGCTAATGAGCTGCTCAGCGCCTGGCCGCAGGCCTTAACGCAACAATTCGCGATGGAGAAGTACGCCGATCCCAGTTGGAACGCGCGATTGTGAAGGCATTTGCCCGACGTAGACACTTCCCGACTGCTACAATGATGCGCGAAGAGCGCAGTCGATCTCGCAACATTCTGGAGACAGAGCGATGGCGGCCAGATTCAACGGAACAATGCTCGTGGGCGCGGTGACGATTGGTCTACTCTCGTTCCATGTGTTCTCGACGTCGGCAAGGGCGCAGCAACCACCTGCCCCTAAGCCCGTTGCTCCTAAGCCCGTTGCCGCCAAGCTGAACTTTGACGACGTTGGTCCGCAAGTGGGCGAACAGTTGCCTGCGCTACGTTTGCGAAATGCGAAGGGGGACGTGCAACGACTGGACGATGCGTGGCGCGGCGGACCGGCGCTCTTGGTGACCAGTTCGCTCACCTGTCCCAAGTCGCGCAGTCGCTGGCCGGAACTGAAAGCGCTGACGGATAAGTATGGCGAGAAGTTGAATGTGGTGATTGTGTATGTGATCGAAGCGCATCCGGTCGGCAGTGTTTGTCCCTACAAGGGAGTGGAAGACATCACTCCGGAGAATGAACGTGATGGCATCCTGCGGAAGCAACCAACCACGTTGGACGAAAGAATCGAACTAGCGCAGGAATTTAAGCGCTATCTGGGCGTCGGCACGCCGATCTACATCGACAATCCACAGAATCAGGCGTGGAAGGCTTTGGGCGCCGCGCCGAATCTTGCGCTCTTGGTCGATCGCGCTGGCCTGGTCGTGGCGCGCGAAGGTTGGTTTGAAGGTGCGAAGATGAAGGTGGCCATCGACAAGTTCCTCGCGTTGCCAAAGATCGATAAGGAGCTGCCCGAAGTTCCAGAACGTGAACGCGAAGCGCTCTACACCGCGCTTGCGAAAGCAGGCATGGAGGATCGAGGGGAGCGCGCGCTACTGGAAGACAAAGATACCACCAGCCTGGCGCGCGTCCTCACGCAAGTTCCCGCCTTTGCCAACTTTGTGATAGGCGCGGAACAGGGGCACCGCAGTGAAACAACCGCGCTGATGGAGGCCATCGATCGTGGCAATCTGGCCGCGGCCAAATTGCTGCTCAAGCACGGCGCCGATGTGCAGGCGCGGACCAGCAGTTATGATTCCGCGCTGCAACTGGCTGCGATTAATGGCAACTTGGAAGCCGTGCAGCTATTGCTTGAGCATAAAGCCGATCCCGCCTTTCCGCGCACGGGCGACTCTCCCGTGCATGTTGCCGCGCTGCACGGTCATCGTCAGGTGGTAGAGGCGCTGCTCGCGGCAGGCGCGCCCAGCGACTTCTTTGTGGAGATCGCGCTGGGCCATCGCGCGGCCGTTCAGAAAGCGCTCGCGGCCGATCCTTCTTGGGCACTGCGAGCCGACGGCGCCAGCTGGATGCCGCTGGATTATGCCGCCGCGAATGGAGAACTGGCCATCGCGACCTTGCTCTTGGCCCACGGCGCTTCCGTCGTCGAAGACGCGCGCGTCAGCTTGGAACCGCCGTTGCATCGCGCGATTAGCCGGAAAGATGTGGCAATGGTCAAACTGCTCTTGCAGCACGGAAGTTCTCCCAGCACGGCAGTCGGACATGGGGGCGAAAGTTCCATGTGGGAGCCCGCGCTACATCGCGTGATTGCCGAGGGAAACTTGGAAATGCTCAAGCTTTTGCTGGCCTACAAACCCCATCTCGAAGCCCGCAATACTTACTCCCAAACGGCGCTGCATGAGGCGGCGGCGTCTGATTCGGCGGAGATGGTGGCCGCGCTGATCCAAGCGGGCGCGGACGTGAACGCGCTGCAGCTGGGCTTTAGCTTGCCCTGCGGTTCCGGCGAAGAGGAGACGCCCTCGAACAACACGCCTCTGCACTATGCGGCCGCGCGCGGCAACCCGGCGATCATCAAACTGCTCGTGCAAGCGGGCGCGAAGCTAGCGGCGCGCAACGTGTATGGCCACACGCCGCTGATGGCGATGGTTCAACCACCGCTCTACACAGGCCTCGATGAAGATGCGCGGGTGGCCAACGCGACCGCATTGCTCGCCGCCGGTGCCAATGTCAATGCGCGCGACGAGAACGGGAAAACGCTGCTCGATCTCGCCCAGGCCCAACAGGCCAGTGGAGATCCGTTTCGCACCAAGCACCTTCCCGAGCTGATCGCATTGCTCAAGAAGCATGGCGCGCAATCGGGAGGATCGAAGCCCAAGAAGTGAGCTTTGGCAACGTTGCCACCACTGCTATCAGCTATCAGCAGGCAAAACTAGCTGCGCAGTGGTTTAGTAATTGTCTAGGTGTTTTTTTGCATGTTTTTGGCGAGTTCTTGCACCATCCGTGGCGAAGCCCAGACGTTGGGACAGCAGGCGTAACGACTGCGCAAAGTTTAGCGATTAGCCGGATATGCCGATTTTTCCGGCAAAAAAGCCATTCTCACAGCGTCGGCAGTTGGCTAAAATTTCTTCAGTGAAAATTTTTTGGCGTAAGCCTATACCGCCGCAAGAGTTGGACGACAGCGTTGCATTTTTGCCTCGCGCGAGCATTTGCAGAGAGCGGGTTAATCCGCCACACTTGCTCGTACGGAGTGCGCGCGACCGTACAGCACATTTGCGCCGAGTCAGGCACGCCGGTTCCGGCACACGCCAATGTTCAGAGGCATCGCGTCGCGTCAGCTAGTAGGAAGCGAGCTGGTTACTAACACGGGAAACTGGCTTCTTGCGAAGGGGTGAGAAGGCATGAGTCGATCATTTGTTTACAGCCTGGCCGCCGTATTGGGGCTAACTGTCGTAAGTCCGTCGTTCGCGCAAACACCTTGCGCGTCGGCGTATCGAATCGTTTACAAAACCGTCTACGACCAAGAACCGGTGAAGACCTATCGCCTCGAATACGAGACGCAAATGGTCGAGCGCACGGTAACGGTCCAAAAGCCGGTTTGGGAAACCGAAATGCGCGTGCGTCGCTACACGGTCGCCAAGCCGGTGACCGAAACCAGCGAACGCATCGAGCGTACCACGGTGATGAAGCCGGTCTGGGAAACGGCCGAGCGCGATGTCATTAAACTCGTCACCGAAACCGAAATGCGCAACGAGCAATACACGGTGCGCAAACCGGTTTATGAAACAGCCGAGCGCGACGTGCAATACACGGTTCGCAAGGCCGTCAATGAAACCGTGATGCAAGATCAGCAAGCCACGGTGTACGAACAAGTCACCACGCTGCGCACGCAGTATGTCGATCAAGGTGGCTTTGTTGATCAACAGTATGCGACCCCCGGCGCGGTTGCCAATCGCCTGCAATGGGTGCCGGGTGGGTATTCTGTGAGCACGGTCACTGGCCAGCCGTACTATCAACGGGCGGGCTTCCACTGGGTGCCGACGCAAGCTCCGGCCGTCATCACCACGCAGCGGCAGTACGTGCCCAACGTCGTGGCTCAACAAGTGCCGCAGACACAGACCGTCGCCAAAGTGGTGACGCAGCAAGTGCCAGTGCAGGTGACGCGTTACGTGGATGAGATCGAGACGCGCAAGGTGCCGTATCAAACCGTCCGCTACGAAGAAGAGATCGTCGAGCGTCAGGTGCCGGTGCAAGTGCAGAGGCAAGTCGTCGAGAAGCAGCCGTATCGCGTCTGCAAGATGGTGGAAGAGGTGCAGGAGCGCACCATTCCCGTCACCACGCAGCGGATCGAGTACGAGCAGCGGGAAGAGCAAATCCCCGTCAAGGTCTGCAAGATGGTGACGGAGAATCGCGTGCTGCAAGAGCCCCATACGGTCGCCAAGTGGGTCGCTTACGAGCAAACCCGCATGACACCGCGTGTCGTTGCGATGAAGGTGCCGGTCGATCCTTGCGGCGAAGTGATTCAATCGACCTACTGGCCCGGCGAAGGGACAGTCGTCAAGAAAGAGATCATCACGCCGATGAAGAAGGTCGAAGCGCAGAAGCCAGTCGAAGATAAGCAGCCGATGGAAGAACCTGCCGTGGAGGAAACACCCGCCGCGAGTGGTAGTTCGGTGATCAAGCCCAAGTCGGAGTTGGTTGAAAAGGATGCTGGCTTTAGCGGAGCCAAGAAGGTGGAAGCCGCCGACTTAGCACCGGAACTCGGCGCGGCCGGCATCAACAAGCCGACCGAAGCCAAGAAAGAACCGACCCCTGCTGGGAAGGACTGATGAGTTAAGACGGTGGGGCAGACATTCTTGTCTGCCCCGCTTGGATTATGCCTGCCAGGCGAGCCACACCAAGAAGCCGACCCACGCCAGCCACAGACCGCTGCTGATCGCTAGCAGCACGCGATTGGGACGCGGTGGGTGCGGCACGATTTCGGGGGGCGTCCCGCTACCGGGGACGTAAACCGTCGGCGACTTGGTTCTTTG
>JBGSHH010000708.1:0-5298 GCA_041752355.1 Pirellulaceae bacterium
CAGCGACTCAAGCGATGGCCGTTTTGCCACCCCGCAGTGTATCAATGAATAAACATATCGTCAAGACGTGTTTTCAAAATAGATAGAAGTTGTCAGGCGTTCTTCCCGTCCTACCATCAAGTGTCGGGGCGGATAATTTGCATCTGGTTGATGGGCCCGGCGGCAAGTGCGTCGCGTCGAAATCGCCCCGGTCCGGAGGACCCAAGAACCTAGCCAGGCATGAAACGCCTGGTCATCTCGCCCACCACAACCTTCCCTCCGCAGGCCCTCGCAGGCACCGCGTTGATTGTCGATTTGTGCGGCCCTTGAAACGGGCTACGACGATCCGATCGCGGCTCTATCGATCGCCTACTTCCCTTTCGCGCCTTTGGCTATTGCTTCTAGCTGCATCGCAACACGTGCCTTGCCATCCTAATCGCGTTTCAATGTCTCTCTGCTATTATGCATGTCCGTGAGTGTGTGACTACTGACAGCGGAGAGGCTCGCCATGCCGGATTTCGATGACATCTCCTGGAATGAAGTGCAGCATGCGTATGGCACTTGCGAAGAATTCCCTGTCGTAATGCGAGCGCTAGCCTCACCCGAGGCAAACCTGCGGTCGTGGGCCAGGAACTGGCTCAGCGAGCTACTATTCCATCAGGAAACGCACTACCCGGCGAACGAGTTCGCAGTCCCTTTCCTGCTCGAGGCCGCGGCCGATCCCACGCTTCCGGAGCGCGAAAGGCATTTGGCATTTCTTAATCGCTTCTTGGTCCAGAGCAGTATACCACTCACGCAGATGCAGCGTGAAAAGCGGAACCGGAAGTTACAAAAACGGCTCAGCTATGAGTTCGGCGATGGCGTGGCCCATTGGCGCGACTATTATCGGCGTTCCATGAGATCGGTCTGGCACAGTCGCGAATTGTTGCTGGCAATACTTGTGGGCGACGAACAACCAGCGGCACGTTGCTGGGCCGCCTATCAGCTCGCAAATCTGTTTCAACACGGACGTCACGCAGGTGGTGGCTGGATTGACGAAAAACCAACCACGTGGTTCGTGCCCGAAGAAGCACTCTCGCTACTAGATGTGCTTCGCGCGCAAGCTGAACAGGATCCAGATCCTGCTGTGCGAGTCGCATGCGTTTTTGGTATTGGCTTTTTGCGGGATGAGCCCACGGCGGCACTGCTGCTAACGGAGATTTATGCGAGATCTAGCGACTCGTCGGTGCGCGTCGCGGCGGCCGCGGCGCTGCACGTGACTGAACCGCAAGTTCCCAAGGCTGCCACGGCGCTCGTCGTTCAGGGCATTATCAAGAACGCACTGCCTGGTTTGAGCGGTTGCCACAAAGAGCCGTTTGATCCTGATCATCCACTCGCGGTGGCGTATGCGAATCTTGGTATGCCGCTGGGGGAAGCAGATGCCGCTCCCCATACTCGGCGGCGCAGACCGAAGTTCCACGCAGTACCGTTTCCAAGCTTATCAAAGTGGCTGAACGCATCATTACAGTCGTCGCTGCCACTAGTGGAACTCGTCGAGGAATACCTGCCCAGCGCCAGTATCCTCGGGCGAAGCCGAGCCGTCCGCTTCTTGGGGGAGCTCACATCGGAGTCCGCAAGGATTGACGCGTTGTTGGAACAGTTGCTGCATGGCAACGAGATGGCGACCTCGATGGCTGCCGCGATTGCACTGCGCCAACGCCATTGCAAGGTCTCACATGAAGAAGTCGTGGCGGCGTTTGTAGCACCTCTACGCAGTGACGATGCACGTCTGCGGCGATTAGCGGTAAAAGGTTTGCGCTCCATGTGGACGCCTGGGGCCAAGGGGCCGATCCCAAAAGCGCTACCATTGGTAGTCGACGCTGCCAAGCGGGAGACCGATCCAGAGAACAAGCGGCAAATGTGTGAGTTCTTTGAACGTGCGGCAATTGAAGCCGGATCAATGGTCGAGTTTCACGCGCAAGCGCAATCTCTGGCCATTGATTGGCTGGCCGATCCTGCCCTGCGATTTTCTGCGCTGCGCGTGCTGAATGGTTTGCATGCGCCGCACGTCCAACAAAAGGCACTCGAGCCACTGCTCAAGATACTGAAGAGTGACGATCCCAATCGCCGCCTTGTCCCCCGACGCCTGGCGTGCATCCCATCGGAGCGAGTCCGAGCCGCGTTAGTTGAATCATTGTGTAGCGACCCAGATCCCGAACTGCGCGAAGCGATTAGTTGGGCGGTGGAGGGGCTGTCACAACCAGCCAAGACAATCGCTTTATTGCTGGCGGCGTATCGTGAAGACCAACTAAAGATTGACGGTGCCGTTGCGAGAATTCTCGCGCGTTTGGCACGGGTAGTCCATGAAGACGATGCTGAGGTTGCCGCCAAGTTGTTGTTGAATGCGCCTCCTTTAGATTCCTCCAACGATCGCATGGAAACTGCAAGTGCCCTGGGCGATCTAGAGGTTCTGCCGATTCAAGTGTCCGACACGCTGTTGCAGATGGCCTTGGATGATCTTGACGGCGAAGTGCGTTCCGCTGCGGCCAACGCGCTGGTATGCGCCAAGATCTCGATTGAACTGATACTCCCGCGCGCGACTCAGATCGCAGATCGCAATGATGACGAAGCGATGCAGGGACTGTTGCGGTTGCTCGACCACGGCAATACGCCCAGAATGCCAGGGCTCGCGCAATCACTATTGCCAGGATTAAAGCATCCCGACGATCGACGTCGGCAGAAGACAATCTCTGCGCTCGCGCGAATGCAGGCGGAAGATCCCGCAGTGGAGCGCGCTGTACTCGACTGTTTGAAAGATGAAAGTCTTGGCGTGCGCGGCGAGGTAGCGAAGTACGGCTTCTGCTGTCTCACAGCGGAGGAAGTATGCCCGCCACTGTTGGCAGCACTACACGACAAGAACTCGAAGTATTGGGTTTGGCGGAACCTACTGTACCGTGCGCCCATTGAAGTGTTATTGCGGGCGGCCGACATCGTACTGCGCGGTGATGACGACTTTACCACCGGTGTGGTCTGCGGTTGGTTGGAGGAGCAAGGGTCTTTGGCCAGTGCGATTGTGCCCACGCTGCAGGCTGTCCTTGATGACCCATCGCCCAAATACCGCTTCGCCAAGCTTAAGGCGTTGTTGGCGATCGACCCCACTCAGACCACCATCGCACTTCGGGTGCTCGAACCTCTGCTGCAACATGAACTGGATGCCGTGCGCAAGGAGGCGTGTGCCTTGTGCGAACGGATGAAAGTTGAGGACAGGGGTGACCTAACCTAGCGGCCTCACGAATGTGGGATTAACGAACGGTCTTTACCAATTCGGCGAAGCGCACGGGAATCGGCGGCGATAGTCGCATGGGTGAAGTGTTCTTTCTGCGCGCGTTGTTGCATCGGTCAGTCGAGTTTGGCCGCATTCCACTATCCGTGCAATAAAGACTTACATCACTGGTCGCTGTGCCGATTTTCCAAACCCAGTCAAAGGCTCTGTAGAATGTGATTCGGCCCATGTTATACTTCCGCTTCGGAGGCGATCAAGCACTTGGAGATTTAGACAATGCCGAAGTTCATGATGATGCTTAGTTCGTTGGCAGCCTGCCTGTTGCTCCTGAGTAACGACTGTGGGCTCGTGGCCCAAGCGGTGCGGGCACAAGCGCCGGACATCCCTGGCTTGCCGGAACTTCCGCCGGGCGTGGAACTCCCGGAGGACGTGAAAGCGCAGTTGAAGAAAGCTTTGCAAGACACCAAAGCTCTCCAGGATGCGGCCAAGGCCAAACAGCCTCCAACTACGAACAAACCAGCGACTCCCGGCAAGACGACAACGCCTGCGAAGCCCACGCCGCGCGCAATTTCCCCCTCCGCCCCTGCGGCGACCACCTTCAAACGCGTCGCAGTCGAGAGATCGTTGGGCAACATCGGCGAGTTCGATTTTTCGAAGCGCGACGACAAGCGGCCCCGGTTTTGGGTCAGTCCCGACGCCAAACGGATTGCGTATCAGATCGACACGGGGATCAATGTCGATGGCAAAGCGTATCACTACGAGAACAGCATCCGCGAGAAAGACCAATTTGTCAGGCACTTCCAGTTTAGTCCTGATAGTCAGCACACTTCTTGGGTCGTGCAACTTGGTGGCGGCCAAGGAGAAGGGAAGGGAGAAACGCTGGTGGTGGACGGCGTCCCCGAAAAGATCGGCTGGAACTTTATTGCCAATCACAGCGGCGGCGTTTTCAGTCGCGACAGCCAACACGTTGCTTACACGGCCCGGCGGTATGCGAAGAGCGATGTCGAGTACGTGTTGATGATCGATGGCAAGGAACGCGAAGTGTTTCTCAATTCCCCGGCCTGGAACCTGACCTTCACGCCGGACAACAAGCGTGTCGTGTGGGCGGAGGATATCGGTGACCACTACGAAATGCGCGAGTCCAGCGTCGACGGCAGCCAGCCTCGTATCGATCATAAGCATGGACCGGCCGTGCTGACCATGAATTTTTTCTATGGTCCTGAAGGACAAGTGGGTTACATCGCCATCAATCCCAAGCGTGAGTTCTTCGTCGTGTACGATGGTAAAGAAGAGGGGCCACGTTTCAAGGAGTTAAAGACCTTGTTGCTGAGCCAGGACGGCAAGCACCTCGCCTATGTCGCCGAACCGGAAAGTTTTCGGACCGTCGTCGTGATCGATGGCAAGCCCAGCCAGACCTATGGCGGATTGGACAGCGACTACCTCAAGGGCAGCCTGACATTGAGTCCTGTCGGCGGGCGCTCGGCATACGCCATTAAGAAACGCAAGGCCCAGCATGCGGTGATCGATGGCCGGGAAGGAATCGGCTACGCAGGCGTAGCGGCCTTCTCGTTTAGCCCCGATGGCAAGCGGATTGCCCATTGGGCCGCCAAGGGAGGCAAGTCGATCATTGTCGCGGATGGCCAAGAGAGCGCGCCGTATGACGAAATCGGTCGGCCGATTTTTAGCCCTGATGGCAAAACACTCGCCTACCGCGCCGGCACTGCAACCCAGAAGTTTGTCGTCGTCAATGGCAAACCACAACCAGCCTACGCGTCGATCGGCCAGCCGCAATTCAGCCCCGATGGCAAGCGGTTGGTCTATGTTGCCGATTTATCGAAGGAGGGGCCGACATTGCTCGTGGATGGCGGCCAAGCGGGAAAGCAATACGAAGGCATCCAAGAACCACTCTACTTCAGCGACCAAGGCCAGCGACTCGCGATGGTAGCATCCACAGGCGAGCACGACATGGTTGTGGTCGATGGCGTCGAAGGGAATCAGTACGACGTCGTCATCACGCTTGGCGGTGGCAAAGTGCAGTTCGATGACGAACACCACTT
>JBGSHH010000709.1:0-1598 GCA_041752355.1 Pirellulaceae bacterium
CCTCTGTTTAGTCATCTCATGGCCATCGGCATCACCGATGTCGCCGCTGGTCCACTCTTCTCGGTCGATCAGGTGGAAGCGATCGCCGGCGTTGGATTAGACGGTGATCGCTACGGCACGCGGCAAGGGACGTTTTCCAAACCAACCGATGCTCTTCCCAATCATGTGACGCTGATTGAGATCGAAGCGCTCGAAGCGGCGCAGCGCGACTATGGCTTGGAGATCACACACCTGATGACGCGCCGCAATTTGCTCACGCAAGGGGTGCCGCTGAACCATTTGGTGAACAAGACGTTTCAAATTGGCGACGTGGTGATCCGTGGTGTCGAGCTGTGCGAGCCTTGTCGTCATCTGCAAAAGCTCACCTGCCCCGAGATTCTCAAGCCACTCATTCATCGAGGCGGCCTGCGAGCGGAGATTGTAAGGGGCGGCGTATTGAAAGTGGGCCAGCCCGTGCAATGGGCGTAAGTCCCGGCGTTTCTGGACTTTAGCGCCACGGCCTTCTATGAACTACACTAGAGTTGGCGTTCGTCTTTTCGCTGGCTCTCGTCTGTGGTTCGTGCCATGTTTGCTCGCGGCTTGTTTTGCCTGCTGATGTTGCTATCGCTCTCCTCGCACGCGAGTGAGATCGAAGTCTCGCAGACCATCGCCAACAACCTGCAAACACTGGCTGCCTATCGCGTGACCGATGGCCGCCTGGCGGTCGATACCGGCCACTTAGCAGGCGGATTGACGATGACCGGCCCGCGACCTTCCGCGCCGGAACGCCTGGTGATGCACGCGCTCGATGGTGACGCGCTTATTCACTATGAGCAAACCACCTGGCGCGAGCGCATTTCGCTTCGACTAGCACGCCGCAAGGCGACGAACCAATGGGATATCGAACTATTGCGTCGTCCGCGCGGCGACTCTCGCAGCACGTTTGTCTGGTTTGTACAACAGGCCGATGAGCCTTTGCAACTGCGCGTGAAGGACCACACTTATCGCGGTGATTCGCTGTGGCAACTTTGGCTGGCGGAGCCGGAACTTTGTCGCGCCGAACTGATGCCGCTGCTCGCAGTGCTTCGTCCCGATTGGCCGTTGGCGCAGCAGGCCAGCGTTACGAAGCAACTGCTAGGAACGCTCGCGCCAGCGCAAAGTCGCGAGCATCGCCAGCATTGGCAATCGCTCGTCCACAAGCTGGCCCACGATCGCGCCGCCCTGCGCGAGCAGGCCTATCGGGAACTTTTCGCTGCGCGGCCTGCGGTGTTGGTCTATCTGAGAACGCTCGATCCCGACACACTCGATGCCGAGCAACGCTATCATGTTCGCCATTTGCTATCGGCAATTGAAGGCGACGAAGACACGCCGTTGAGTGCGGCGCTCGATTTGTTTGGGTCCGAACACTAACCTGCACCGTCCGAGCCAATCGCTGCTCGCTCGTTGGCGCGTCGGGCTAGTTAATGCCCCAAGAAACGACTTAGAGCCTATCCGAAAAGTTTGCCCTTGTTTTCTGCGGGTTACGCTGCGGTGCGGTAGTGGAACGCCGGGCGTGGGGTGGGCGCGAGACGGCGGAGCATCACGTGGAGGTTGCTGAGTTGTACCATCGCGACACTCGA
>JBGSHH010000710.1:0-4149 GCA_041752355.1 Pirellulaceae bacterium
AGCGATTGATTCGTTTGCCCGGCCTTTTGCGTGCCGATCAAACGGCCGTCGGCATAGACTGTGGCGTCGCCAGTCGTGCGGTCGTAGGTAAAGGCCACGTGGGTCCATTTGTTGAGCGGAAAGTCGGTCGCCGAGCCGAAGACTTTGTCGCCTGTGCCGCCCGCAATCGAGACCTGTAGCGCGCCGGCCGAAGTAAAGATCAGGTGCAGCGCGCCGCTGGCGAAATTGTCACTGCTATAGAGCGAGTCGAACGTCGTCAGCGAATTCGGCTTGACCCAAGCTTCGATGGTGAGTGCAGCGCGATTGCCCAATTCTGGCACTTTGATGTTGGTGCCGGCATTCAGGAACCCTGCCGCCGTTCCCAGGCGATCGCTCGCACTGGCCATGCCGAGATTCACATTGCCGCCATACGTGCCGTGGCGGGCCGCGCCGGAGCTATCCGTGACGGTAATGCCGGTGGCTTCGTCCAGGTTGTAATGGATCAGCAGGCCGGTGGTGTTATTGATGCCATACGACCGAGCCTTGGCCGCTTCGTAGTGGCGCTGGATATCGACGGCACTGAGCGAGCGATCATAGATCGCCACATCGTCGATCTGCCCAGGCAGGAAGAGATCGCCACCGGCTTGCTCCGTCGAACCGGCACCAATGCGCAAGGGGCGCGAGGTATTGGCGCGATACTTCGCGCCAATAATCTGCGAAACTTGTTGGCCGTTTACGTACAGCGTCAGCGTGCCGACGCGATTGCCGGACTCATCCGGGCCGCTGGTGGTTTGGAAGGTGCCGACGACATGCGCCCACGCGCCGAGTTGTACGGTGCCGCCACTCGCGATCGACCAACCGGTGCCGTCCCCGCTACCGGTCCACACTCCCCACGTGTTAGCGCTCTCCGCGTAGATGATAAATCCCGATTGCACGCCGGAGGCATCGTTGCGCGACGTGACCACGGAGCGGAAATTGCCTTGGCCGCCGTCGACCTTGACCCACGATTCGACCGTGAAATCGCCGGGATTCAGCGCGGCATTATAGGCCACATCGATCTTGTCGTTCACACCGTCGAACCGCGCGGAGCGATTGGTATCGGGCGTGGCGCGGGAACCGTCGCGATTGAGGGTTACACCGCCGACGAGCGCGCTCGTATAACGACCGACGTAGTCGCTCGCCGTCGTGCCGGTTGTTTCATCCAAACGGAACCAGGCGGCGGGGAGTTCGGCGCGGAGCGTTTCTTCCCAGGTCTCGGCCACCTTGACCAACGTGGCATGATTGCCGGAGGGGCTTTGATCGCGCGCGATATCGCCGGTCCCTTCTTCGAACGGCAGCCAGAGGCGGAGATTGTCGCTGGTGGTATCGAAGCGGCCCTGCATCAATTCGGAGATTTCCGAACCGCTGAGCGCGCGATCCCAGATCGTGAGTTCGTCAATCGCGCCGACTGCCGATTCCGCCGCATCGAAGCCGCCGCCGACACGATCCTGATCCTGGCCGACGAGCAGCGCGCCAATGCTCAGTTCGCGGAGCGGATTGGCCATCGCTCGCGTGCCTTGCGAGACGCCGTCCACATATAGCTCGAGGATGTTGTTTTGCATATCGCGCCGCACCGCGATGTGATGGTAGGTGTTATCGGTGAGAACCGGCGGGGTCCAGAAGGCGGTCTGCTCCGCCGCACTAAAGGCCACCACGCCGTTCTCTAAGAGGAACACGCCGATTTCCTCGTCGAATTGCGCGTTCGCGCCGCTGAGGATGGTTTGCGGACCGAGTTTGCTGGTGCGGTACCAGAACGCGATCGTGGCACTGCTCACTCCGTCGAGGACGCGACTCGGCAGATTCAGGCGATCGTTATCGAGCGCGAGCGCGGTTGGTGTGAGATCGAATTTCTGGCCAAAGCCGTCGACCACACTGGCGGTCATGCGGAGCGTGGCGGCATCGACCGGGCCGGGCTCGTCGACCACGAGCTGATCGACAAAGACGCCATCGGCGAAGATCGGGATTTGCGAAAGGGTGTTGTTCGGCGACGTCCAGAGGCCGTTTTGCGCGTTGCTGCTGGGATCGATCACCGTGAGCGCGCCGGAGGAGGCGATGCCTTGTAAGAACCTCGCTTCGATGAGCGCGCCGCCTGCGTACTCGTAGTAGGCGATGGCGATGTTGTAGCTGCCGGAGGGCAGGTTGACGGTACCCACGCGGTCTTCATTCCCGTGTAGGCCGCGGTTGTCGACGATGAGCTCGGAAGCTTCGAAGATGCCGTTCTTGTTCACGTCGACCCAGAACGTGCTGCCGTCGTCGCTCCGTGTGCCAAAGGTGACATTGCCCGCGACAAGCGGCGCGCCCGAACCCGTGGCACCAATGTTGATTTGCCCGGTCCAGAGCGTGCCGAAGAAATCTTCGCCGACCTTCTGGCCGGACCGCGCAGAGAGCGTGGGATCGTCGAAGCTTAGCGCGCGGTCGAGCACGCGCTGTGCAACGGGCGTGAGCGCCAGCAAACTGCTGGAGTTCGTGGAGGGATCGATCGGGACAATGCCTGGATCGGTGATTTCGACGATCGAGCCGTCGAAGTATTGCTCAAAGAGCCCATTACGGCGCGGCGCACCGACGGTGATCCGCTGCCCTTCTCGCAAACCTGCGCCGCCGTTGGCCTTGGAAAGGTCGGGCGTTTGCACGATGGCGGGGGTGACGTTGTGCACGACAAAGGGTGAGGCGATCCCGCCAATGGTGACCGTGGCAATGCCATCGTCGGCGGCGACGAAACTCACGCCGGCATCGGTGCGCGGCGAAGTGGTGATGCCGTTCTGCGTCACGGTCCAGCCCTCAAAGACTGGGTTGCCGTTGACCGTGCCGTTATGTCCGTGGCCTGTGACATCGGTAATGGTGGTCTGGCTATCGAACCGCCAGGCGGCGACCGCCGGCGTGTACTGGTCCACCGACTGCGACATGCTTTGGCGGATTTGCTCTGGGGTGCGCGCGAAGCCGTAGATCGCCAGTTCGCGGAGCGAGCCATCGAAGAAGCCACCGCCGCGCGCCAGGTTGAGATCGAAATTGCCGACGACGAACGGCGTCATGCCGACCTTGGACGCCTCTTCGACGCCGTTGCGATAGATCTTCATGAAATTGCCGGACTGGCTCGCGACCATCGCGAAATGCTGCCATGTGCCGAGGATGCTCGTCGGCGGGGTGTACGAGAGCCGCCCATTGGTGCTGATATTGCCGAAATCCCAATAGACCTTGCCATCGGCGAAGGGGACATGCGCCAGCACGCGATTGTTGCTCTGTTCGGGATTGAGCATGAACGTGCTCTGATCCTTGGCGACGTCGACCTTCTGCCAAAACTCGATGGTGATCTCCGTATTCGGCATCTGGTTGCCGAAGTTCGGGACGCTGACGAAATCGTTGACACCATCGAAAATCAGCGGCGTGGAAACATTGACGGTGGTCCCTTCGTTGGTCACGAGGTTCTGCGTCGAAGGCAGCACGACCGACGGCAACTTGAGCGTCGTCAGATGCGGCAGCGCCGCGAGCGTGTTGAAGGTGACAGCGGAGGAAGGATTGATCGCGGTGCCATAGGCGTCGAGAGTGCGTAACTCGGTGAACGCGGCCAGCGGCGAAAGATCCGCGATGGCTGGGTTGCCGTTGATGTAGATCTCGCGGAGGTGTGGTAAGCCAACCATCTCGCCGGCTTGGGGTCCGCTGGTGAGGCGGTGGGGCGTTAGGATCGCGAGATCGGCCGTGTCGAGATTGTTGAAGCTGACGTCGAGCCTCATCAAGTTGACAAGGTGCTCGAGGCCGCTCAGCGTTGTGAGATTGCGGAAGGCGAGATTGAGGCTGGTGATCGAGGCCAACTCGGTAGCGGTGAAGGGCTGCGCGGCGGCCCGCGTCGTCTGCGGGCGGCCGAGCACCTGCGAAATCGCTGTCCGCAGTTCCGGGTCGCTGATAACGATCACCGGGTCGAGCGGCGCGGCGAACGTCTCGTAATGCAGTTCGACGAGCGGGGGCGCGCTGACGCTGGCGGTATCGACGACGGTGCGATCCATGACTTCGATCGGTTCACCCGTGAAGCTGTCGCTGCCGCCATCGCCGAACATCCGGTCCAGCGCGTAGTTGCCTCTGAGCACATCGTCCCCTTCGCCGCCGCGGAGCACATCGCGATCGGGAATGAGGGGCGAC
>JBGSHH010000711.1:0-7756 GCA_041752355.1 Pirellulaceae bacterium
AATTCGTAGTTCGCGCCGTTGACTTGCAACTGCAACGCGCTGTCGTCGGGTCCGCCTGTTTCCGTCAACGTCAACACGCCTGCGGCGAGTACGACGTCATAGGCCAGCACGCGGCGGTCTTCCAGTCGCTCGAACCAACGGCGGCGCTGAGCTTTCCGCGCCGGCCGAGGGGCGATGGGTCCACGAAAAGCGGAAAACAAGCTGGGGCGTGGCATGGGTGCGCTTTCTGAACAATGCGATACGCCATGCGCCGTAAAGGTCGCAAAGCGCGCAATTTAACAATTCCGACGAACTTCGCCGGGGAATTACCCAAATAGGGTAGGCCAGTACGTGCCTTGAGTCTAATTGGAGGCTTTAGGCAGTCAAGGAAGGATGCAAAGGTTCTGGGGTGGTACAACGGTGCTGAAGTGACCGACATTTTAAACCTCGGCCAGGATCCGGCTAGCGATTTGTTCGCAAGCCAAATGCCGGTCGCATAACATCTTGGGGGAAGTTTGCTACGTTGGTGACAAGCCATTATGCTGTAGGGGATTAGCGGGCTTTCGACAGGCTTCTCGCCTGCATCTGGTGGAACTGATTTTGCGTTGCGAAACCATACCAATGAGGTATGCCAGGCATGACTTATGAAGTCGGCGAAGAACCGGTGCCAGGCTATCAACTAGTGACTTTCGTTGGTCGCGGCAACAGCGGCGACGTTTGGAAGGCGCTCGGTCCCGGTCGGGTACTCGTCGCGCTTAAGATCATTCCCCTCGACAGCAAACTCGGTCGCCGGGAGCGTAAGGCGATCTTGGGCTTGCGCAACTTCAACGACAACGCGCTCGTCAATATTTATGGATTGTGGTTCAAAGATCGCGACGGCAAGATTCTGGAATACAGCGAGGAACTGGAGGACGACGCCAGTTTGCCGCCCACGACAAAATCCCGTCCTGGCACCGCAAGTCCCACTGACGCCACGACCTCGGGCAGCCACGCGAAGCTGGCCGCCCAACCGGCACCCCGCGTCGTCGTCACTCCTTCACCTGGATATCTAGGACAGACCGTCGATCCGGACGCGATCGACTCCGCCGGCGCGCTCAGCGATACCTCGGAACGTTCGCGCGCAAGTTCCACAACCGGCTCGGCAGAATCGGGTACCGATACTGGCAGTGGCACGCATGCAGGCAGCGGATCGCATGGCTCCGATATAGCCGGCTCTAGCTCTGGAACCGCAGGCGGCACATCGGGAACCGATATCGATGGCAGCCAACCGGGCGGCGGCAAAGGCAAATCGAGCAAAAGCGCCACGGAACTGATCGTCGCCATGACGTTGGGCGATATGACGTTGGGCGATCGCCTGGAAGAACGACAGGCCGAAGGTCATAGCGGCATCCCGCTCAAGGAACTGCAACGCCTGATGCGCGATGCCGCCCGCGGTATCGACTACTTGAACTGTCGCCACTTTCAGCATTGCGACATCAAACCGGAGAATATTCTGATCGTCGGCAGCGGCGCGAAAATCTGCGACTTTGGTCTAGCGCGGCCGACCAAGATCGACCCGCTCGCGACGCAAACGCCCAATGGCTTCACGTGGGCATGCGCGGCTCCAGAACAACTGCAACGCGGCAAGGATGTCATCAATTTCAGCGATCATACCGACCAGTACTCACTGGCCACTGCTTACTATCGTTTGCGAACGGGTAAGTTTCCGTTTGATGAAAACGACATTTCCGACCTTATCCGTCGCAAGCGCGAAGGCAAGCTCGATCTCTCCTCGCCGACGTTGACCAAACGCGAACGCGTCGCACTGGCCAAAGCGCTCGAACTTGAGCCGTCGCGGCGTTATCCCACGGCCGCGGACTTTGTCGAGGAATTAGAGAGAGCTCATGCGCCGGTAGCCAACAACTCCTGGCGATCATTCGTGGTCGCGGTGGCGGCAGCGATGCTCTTAGTCATCGTACCGTTAGGGGCCTGGTGGGCAATCAATTCCGGTGCGTCCCATGAGCAATCGGCTACTTACCACGAGTTCGTCGACTTCGTGAACGCCGGTGATTTCGTGAACGCCAAGCAAGCCTTCACGACTCTACCCAATGATTTTGAACGACGACTCGGCGCGGAGCTACTCCTCAACAATTTGCGCGAGCGCGAGAAAGCCTTGACTGACAACGAGTGCAAACAACTCGATCAATTGATTCAAGATGGCGGGATGATTGCCGAAACGTTGAAGGATCGCAGCGAGCAATCGCAGGTCGAGTTGGTACTGACAAATCTCAACTATCGGCGCAGCCTGACCATTCCCAGTACGGTGCGAACGAGATTGACGGCGTTGTTGGAAGCACGCGATTTCGCCGGCATTCGGCAATGGCTCCAGGAGTTGCCATCACAATCGGACTGCGATTTGGCCGTGCAAGCTTACGTGCGGCAAGAGCTGATTTTGAAGTGGCTGGCGCATGGGCGCGAACAAGCAGCGTCGTCGAAGGCACCGGAACTGCTCGCCGATTTGGAAGCGTTGCGACAAGAAATCCAAACCGCCGAGCGTGACGACTATAACGACGACCTGGACGAGTTGCATAAAAAAGCCCTACAAACAGCGCGCCATAAGGCGATGGAATTCTTCACGCAGGGAAGCGATGCGGATTGGCGTGCGGCGCTGCAGTACTGGGAAGCGGTGCGACGATATGGTGATGAAGCAAGATCGGAACGTTTAGACGATGCTTTAGCTTGGGCGATCATTCAAGCACGTCTCAAACGCTCGCAATGGCCCACGGAAGTTCAAACTGAACTTGCCGCGATTGCGAACGAGCATCCTCTCGATACGCGCCCCGTACGTTGGCGATTGCTGGACGCGTTGGCGCAGACACAGTCCCTGACGTCCGCATCACCTGCAAATGAACTGACGAAAGCGCTCGATTTGGCCGAAGCATTGCGCCGCGCTCCACCCCCTAAGCCCGATCAAAAGCTTACTGCCTGGGAAGAAGAGCAATCCGCAGCGCTAGCCATGACGCTATACGATCATATCTCGACACTTCCCAGCGCGGCACAAGCCCCGCTTTTAGCGCGGCTGGAAAAGCTCTTGCCTGATTCGCTCGCACAACGTCAACTCGGCAAGGTTCGCCAACTCTTAGCAGCTGGCAAGTTCGCCGAAGCCAGGCCGCTACTTTCTCAAGCCGAGAGCAACTTCAACGGCGAGGACGTCAAACCTCAAATCGCCTATTTGCAAGTCTGGTGCGACCTTCTCGATCCCAGCACGAAGTTGAATGCGGTTTTGCCACGCATGTTTGCGGAACTGCGTCGCGTGAAAGCAACCGAATGGGGCCCACTGTGCGAGCCCCTGGTGTCGCGCCTCAAGCATGCAGACAACGCGCCTGCCGATGCGGAGTTCGCGATCGCTGGCTTACTGGCCATGCATACGGAGATTGCAACGCCGTCGGCTGATCTGGATCGCATGCTGGGGCGTTTGCTCAGTTGGCGATTGTTGACCCTCGGCAGTTCAGGTGAGAACTTGCCCGCCATCGCCACGGACGCTAGTCGCCTATGGGCCATGCGGAAAACGCTGGGAACAAGTGGTGGTGAGACGGCGGGCGAGCTACCTCCTTGGCCGATTGTCGCTAGTTTGTGGTTGGAAGCGTCTCAGGACAAAATGCCTGGCGTTTCACCTACTGAAGAGCCCTGGCAATCGGTCGTCGCCATCGCGAAAGAGCCGCTTTCTCAAGAGCAACAGCAGGCGTATCCCGCCTGGGCATCCTATGCCGAGTGGGTGCGATTGGTAACGACGCCAGCCGCCATGAGTGGCAACGCGATCGACCGCTTGAAGTCACTATATGCCGACGTGCCTGCGGACTCGGCTATCAACAGTGCGGCCCGGCGCGGACGCGCGGCGGAATTCGTCTGGGCGTCGCTCGATACCACAAAGCTACCTTCGGATGCGGCGATTCCCGCAGTGATGTCGCCGCGTGAACTCTCCGAGGTCATGGAAAAATTGCAATTGGCGACGAAACTCGCCAACGGGGCGAAGTTGTCGCCGTCGATGGCAGCACGACTTCCCGCCACCCTGGCCATCTGTGGCTACTATCAACTCGCCGCCAAACCCGCCAGTACCGCGTCAGTGATCGCTTTCGCCGCACCGTTGTTGGAAACAGCCGAACAGCGCGCTGCTTTGGAAGCGCACGATGGAATGCCTTCACTGTTGCGTCACCTGCAGTATGTTCGTGCGCGCGCGGCGCTGAGCAACAAACCGGCGACTCCGAGCGAAGCTGAAAAGTCGCAACTCCTTACCTATGCCGCCGAAGGTCTGACAGCCGCCTTCGATTTTCTCCAGTCGCCCACGCCGCAGGATGCCGGCGCGCAGGACGATCAGGATCTCGATCTCTATGTCGGTCTCATTGAACCGCTGCTGCCGCTTCCCGAGGCGGCGCCAGCGCGGGAATTGCAGGCGGCGCTCGCCACCATCTATGCCGCGCAAGCCCGTTTGATCGAGCGCAGTTTCAACGTACAGAGTCGCCTAGGAAGCCAGCGTGTAACGGTCGTCGATCAATTCCTCTTGCGCCGCGATAGCTATGCTCGGGCCGCGCAGTGGGAGACCGAACCGCCGCTCATTGCGCGCAACTGCCTCCATCACGCTTACACATTGCTGGATTGGCTCGGAAGTCGTGATGCGGATGTGGAGATCGAAGTCGGCAAAACGATCAACGCCCGACAAGAATTGCGCGCTATCGTAACGCGTGCCAAGGAGAAGAGTCCCCAGCACCACGCGACCCTTTTCCTCACGGGCTTGCAGCAACTCTATCAAGCGCGCGACCAAACACTGGATCAATGCAACATCGCCGCCAGTGCCGCGAAACAGAGAACACTCTTAAATGATGCCAAGGTGTCGCTGGATGCCGCCTTAGCGTCAACCTCGCTGTCGCCGCTGGAAAAATCAGAGTATGCGCCGCGCTACTGGGTGGTAATCAGCGCCACCAATTTAGAACGTGCGTTTATCTGTCCAGACATTGCGGAGCGAGAAACGATCCTGCTCAACGCCCGCGAGCAAGCTGGCAACGCGATCGCTGCAGCACAAACGCATCCACGCGAACTCTATCTCGATCAAGCCTACCTGGCGGAAGGGAATGCTTACGAGGATCTCGCCCTTAAGTGCGGTTTGGTAAAGTACTATGCCAACAGCGAAGCGAGTTTCGCCAACGCCTGTGAAGCTGCCGGCAGCGGTCAGCTGCAGGCCGAAGGCAAGTTCAATCTCGGACGCTGTCAACATCGCTTAGCCGTCAAAGGCATCACCGTCGAGGATCGAGAGGCGCAACTTAAAAAATTGGCCGAGGCGGAAGAGTCGTTGAAGTTCGCCCGCGACAATTTGCCACTCATCGATAAGCCGCAAATGAAGGCGCTGGCGATCGAAGCGAATTTGCATCTGGCGGCGGTCCATTTGGAACAAGCAGATTGCTATCGGGCGCAGAATAAACTACCGGAGATGACCGCAACGATTTCCGAGGCAGATCGCGCTTATGCGCGGGCGCTTGCTGAATCGCGCCAGAACGATCCGGCGATGTGGGCGGCGTATCAGGAGACCTGGCTCAATCGTTTGCTCATTCGCTTCAATCGCCAAAGAGCAGAGAACGCCCCGTCCATCGGCGACACCAAGACCCAGATCGGGCGACTCGCGAACGAGTTGTTAGTTGCAACCACAGACGGAGTTAAAGTCGAGCATCCAGTCACCGCGGCGCAACTCGCTACCGCGGTCAAGGCGCTCTTGGACATTGAGGAAAGTCGTGCAGTCGCCGGGGCGCTGCCGAGCTTGCGAGTAGGCAGAGTTCCTGCGGATTGGAGTCCCGATCTAAGATCGCAAATCAAGACCACGCTCGGAGCCAAGCAAAGCATTTTGAAGCAGCGTTTATCGCTCTTTAAACGTAGCGAATGCGACGACATGGTTCTGGCCGCAATCGATATGTTGTTCCAGTTGCTCGTCGAGTGTAGTGTGGTGCCGGAGTTTGCCGAAGTTCGCGACTTCGCGCGTCTGGAAATCAAGGAGTTTGCCCAACGCCTCAATGAGCGGGATTGGAAGCGCATCTATGCCGAGGGGATCGCGGATGGTTATGGCGGGTTGGAATTAACCTACCCGTTGCTCTTCAAGACATCACTGGCTGATCGCCCCAACAAACAGGCCGAGTTTCGCAGCGCGATTCAATTACTCATCAAGGCGATCGAGTCGATCGACGGTTTGGCGAAGCTAAATGCCGATCAAGTTCCCCAACATATTGTCGCGGGCGCCGGCAAGACCAAAGCTTTTCGCGAAGCGCTCGCGAAGTTGATGCTGGTGGTGAATACGTTCTTCCCTAATAGCGCTCTGACGGCGGGAGACAAGGCGATGCTCGCGCGCGCCGAAGCAATCTTGAACCAAAGTCTGAGCATGGAAGAACTGCGGGACTCGCGCCGCGACATCGTCGGTGCGATCGCCGAGATCCAAAAAGCCCTGAAATAGTCAGCTGAACCTCTCGCCCTGACAGTCTTGGCAGACTTTAACGGCGTGCTATTGCGCCGCCCCCACAGAAGTGGTCGGCAAGCTAAAGTTCTGCGGGAAGCGCGTCCGAGTATGCTAGTAGCGATTATTAGGCTCGCACTGCCTATGCGCAATTTGCGACCTGTACTGGCAGTGCTGGCAGATTCATCCATTTGACTCCTCGTCTAATCGAGGATCCGGGGCGGGAAGTTTCTCTGCGTCGCGCGACCCAGCGCGACGAAGCTTTGCTCCTTCCCGCCCAACCCAGACCACTGGAGTTTCCTAATGCTTCGTCGAGAATTCAAGCGGCTGCTGCGACTGTCCTGCTTGGGCTTGGCTTTGGGAGCACCTGTCGTGGGCTGGCAGCGCGCGAATGCCGAAGACGCTCTCGATTTCTACCTCAACGCCACGTCCGATCCCGCTTTCACGTCGGCCGATTTTATCACCAGTGATTTGGATGAACCTGACGCGCAACAAGTGATGTTCCAGGATACGCGGCAGGGCTTCGAGGACGTGTTGCGCGATCCATCCGCGACCGGCGGCGGGAGTCTCTTCAGCGATGGTTCCGCGTTTTTCGCGGATGTCGCGCCTAGCTCGTTTAGCGAAGCGGAATATCGAGGATTCAGCGATACGACGTCCCATGATCAAATCACACTAAATGCCAGCGACAACGCCGCGCAAGCACTAACCGAATCGAGCACCGCGCGGGGCGTGAACGTGCAACGCAAGTCGGCCATCGCTTTTGATCCTCGCGTGCGCAGCTACAAGCTCGGCCAGGTCTATGCGCAAGGGGACGGCGTGCACTTTCTGCCAGTGCGTTCCGACTTGGATACGCTCTTGAGTCGCACCGATCCATCTTTGATCGACCGCATCAACGTGATTAAAGGCCCGTACGGCTTGCGCTATGGACCCGGCTTTGCATTTATCGATGTCGTCAGCACACCGACACCGCGCTACTACGACGGCTACGAATCGCACGCGCGCACTGGCTATACCTACTACACAAACGGTCAACGCCACTATGCGCGCGAAACGGTCTATGGCGGCGACGCCGACTGGGGCTACATTCTCAGCTACGGCTACCGTAATGGTGCCGATTACCAATCCGGCAGCAGCACGACGCCCGACATTCCCGGTAGCTATAAGCTAAACAATGTGCTGGCGCAATTCGGTTTCGACCTCAGCGCCGAATCGCGTATGGAGATGCGGTACGAACACTTGGATCAAGGCGCGACGCAGTACCCCGGCTTGTTCTTCGACATCGATTCGCTGCAAACCGACTTGTACAAT
>JBGSHH010000712.1:0-2142 GCA_041752355.1 Pirellulaceae bacterium
GACAGTAGCGGGCAAGACGCCTGCGCTCATGATGCTTCCGAGGAGACCCCGCAATGCTCCGTATCGATGCTGGTGGCCACAGTAAGAAATACTGCGATGGATTGTCGCGCCGCAGCTTCCTGCAAGTCGGCGTCGCCGGCATGGCATCGGTCGGCTTGGGCCAGGTGCTCGCCGCCCAGGCGAAATCCGCGGAGAACGGCATCGCCAAGAAAGACACGTCGGTGATCTTGCTTTGGCTTGATGGTGGGCCGGGGCACATGGACACCTACGATATGAAGCCGGAAGCGCCGGTCGAATATCGCGGCATCTGGAACCCGATCAAAACCAATGTTCCTGGCATGGAAGTTACCGAACTCTTCCCGCTGCAAGCCAAGATCGCCGATAAGTTCTCCGTCGTGCGTTCGCTCCATCACGACAACGGCGACCACTTCACCGCTGGGCATTGGATGCTCACCGGTCGCGGAGCGGGCGTCAGTGGCGCGAGCAACTCTGGCAAGTATCCATTCTTCGGCTCGATTGCCACGAAAGTGCTCGGCCCGCGCCAAGTCGGCATGCCAGCCCATGCGGCGGTGCCCTACGCCAGCAGCATTGGCCTGCGCCCCGGCTATTTTGGCGGTAATTATCTCGGCGTCGAAAACAATCCCTTCGAGACCGAAGGGGATCCCAACGCGGATAACTTCGCCGTCCGCAACGTCGCGCTCGCCGGCGGGTTAACGGTCGATCGCCTGAACGACCGCCGCAATGTTCTCACGCATTTGGATAACATGCGCCGCGAGGTCGATGCACGCGGTTCGTTTGAAGCCATGGATCGCTTCGACCGCGACGCCTTTGAAATGATCACCGGCGCCAAAGCGCGCGAGGCGTTTGATATCAATAAGGAAGATCCCAAACTGCGCGAGCGCTATGGCCGCAACAGCTGGGGACAAAGCACGCTATTGGCGCGGCGGTTGGTCGAAGCAGGCAGCACGTTTGTCAGCGTCCATTTCGGAGGCTGGGATCATCACTGGGATCTGCAAAAAGGGATGAATAACTATCTCCCCAAGATCGATCAATTGGTTTATGGTTTGTTTACCGACTTAGCTGAACGCGGGCTCTATGAGAAGGTGCTGGTCGTGCTCTGCGGGGAGTTCAGCCGCACGCCGCGCATGAACGATGGGGGCAATGGCGGCGCGCCAGGTAGCATGGGTGAGCCGGGTCGCGATCACTGGGGGAACAGCATGTTCTGCCTGCTTGGCGGCGGGGGCGTGCAAGGGGGAAGGCTTATCGGTTCGACCGATCGACTCGGCGAAGCACCCAAAGATCAACCACTCCGCCCTGGCGATATTCATCACACCATCTATCGCGTGCTGGGAGTCGATCCCAAGCTCAGCTTCCTCGATAACTCTGGTCGCCCCATCGTCGCCATCGATCACGGCCAGGTGATCAACGAGCTGTTTTAGGACCAGCACCCTTCTTGGGATGGGTCTGTTGGCATGTCAAAACGCGTCACACCTGTTTGCTGTCAAATTGGCAGGCCACCTTGGGGACGCAGGCTTTCATCTGCCAGCGCGGCGCGACCGACCACCTCGGACCATCTGGGCATCTCGCTCTAGGTCGTTCGCTATCAACCACTTGCGGCGGAAGTCTTACGTTTGGCGCGCCGCTTGCCTTAATAGGTGCCGACGCACGTCGCCGTGCGCCAATTTGACAGCTTTCAGGCCACTACATTGGGTGGTTTGTTTTTCCATCATCATTCACGCCTGTGTCCCTGACGGGAGGAAGTCCTCGTATGAGCACGACTGCGACCAAGAAAAAGACCAAGTCGGACGTCAAACTGCAACCACTCGGCGACCGTGTGGTCGTGCAACGCGAAGAGGCGCTCGGCAAGACCGCTGGCGGCATCTTCCTGCCTGATTCGGCCAAGGATCGCCCGACGCGCGGCACGATCATCTGCGTCGGTAATGGCAAACTGCTCGACGATGGCTCGCGCGGCCAACTCCAAGTCAAAGTCGGCGACAAGGTGCTCTTCACCAGCTACGCGCCCGAGCCGTTCAAAGTCGGCGACGAAGAATACCTGTTGATGCGCGAAGAAGACATTCTCGCGATCATCGACGAGTAGTTTTCATCGTAGGGTGTGGCGAGGAACGAGCCGCACCATGCTCC
>JBGSHH010000713.1:0-3733 GCA_041752355.1 Pirellulaceae bacterium
GCGGCGGCTTGCACCTCGCGGTGGAAGCGCTCGGCCGCGCCGGGATGATTGATCAACTGGGGGCTGATGACCTTCAGCGCCACCGGGCGATTCATAATGCGGTGTTGCGCCTTAAAAACGCTCCCCATCCCGCCAACACCCAAACACTCCTGCAGCTGATAGCGACTATGATGCCGCAGTTGCTGGGGCAGTTCGAGCGCCGCCTTAATCGATTGCTCGCTCATCCTGGTCGAATCGCGCCCCGGCGGCCTGGTCGCCTGTTCAGGCGTCGGCGGCAAGGTGGGATGAAGCGCCGTCGCGGAACCGCTTTGTCCTGCGAGCAGCGACGAGCCTTGCGCCGGATCCTCTCCATGTTGCCCCGCCTGATTGCGCCGGAGGAACTCTACAAACGTATCGCTGGCCATCTCCCCGTGCAAGACTCTCTGCGAACCTTTGCGCGCGAGAGCGCTTTTTCGAACCTTTGATCTGACAGGCAGTTACGTGATTCCGAGTCTCGCACGGTGGCACTGTAGCGATTGAGACTCGTCATGGAAAAGAAAATCGCGCGTTAACAAGAAAACTCGCGCAGCTGTTAACCCGGCTGTCGTATTTTCCAAACCCCCACCCAATTCAGCGAATTAGTTAACAGCGGCGCGAGCGCTGAGAGTGTTGCCACACCCTGCGCAGCGCCAGATCGTGATCTATCTTTGTTGCATTCCGAGCGCCCAGCGCTGTGCAAAAATGAAGTCATCTCCAGTATCCAGCACCACTTACGTAGCCTAGTTCGATGGCTTCTATTTTCCAATCGTTGCTGGTCGTCTTGGCCGGCGCAACCCAAAAAGAGTTGGCTCGGCAGCTCAAATACCTGAAAGTCGAGAACGAGGTGCTGCGGGCGAAATTGCCATCGCGAATCACGATCACCCCGAAAGAACGACAGCGATTGCTGAAGTTTGGACAAAAGTTGGGCAAAGCTTTGCGGGCCATGGTCACCATTGTTTCTCCCGATACGTTCCTGCGCTGGATCCGCGAAGAGAAGAAGTCCGGCCAGAAGAAAGCACCAGCGAAACGTGGCCGCCGCCGCACGCCGGAAGAGATTCGTAAGCTGGTCATCAAACTTGGGCGCGAAACGGGCTGGGGGTACACCCGCATTTTAGGAGAATTGAAAAAACTCGGCATTCGCGCCATCACGCGGAGTACCGTGAAGAACATATTGAAAGAACAGGGGCTCGATCCTGGTCCCCAGCGTGGCGAAGGAACCTGGGACGATTTTCTCAAGCAGCACGCTGCCAGCTTGTGGCAATGTGATTTTCTGAGCCAGAAGGTACTGACCTGGAAGGGCGTCAGAGAAGTGTTCTTGATCGCCTACATCCACGTGCAGACAAGGCGCGTGATTGTGTCGCCGGCAACCTTGCATCCCGACGAAGCCTGGGTGGTGGCCCAAGGCGAGGCGTTTGTGAAAGAGGCACGCAGCAACGGTTTGACAGTCGGTCAGTTGATGCATGATCGGGACACCAAGTTCACCAAGCAATTCGACCGCACTATGAAGCGGATGCGCGTGAAGGTGAAGCATACCGCATTTCGCTCACCGAACACCAATGCCTACATCGAACGGTTCGTGCAAAGTCTCCAGCAGGAGTGCCTGGACAAGTTCGTGGTGTTTGGCGAGCAGCACTGCGACGTGCTCGTGCGCGAGTATGTCGAATACTATCTGACACTGCGTCCGCACCAGGGCCTGGATAACGAACTGCTCAACGCCAAGCGAGCGCGCGGCCGACCATCTACAAAACGTGGTGAGATATCAGAACAGATCGTGCCGCTTCGCGAGATACGCTCCCAACTGCGCTTGGGTGGTTTGCTGAAATCGTATCATCGCGCCGCATAGTTGCTTGAGGTGCTTTGCCGCTCTAAAACAGCGGGGTCAGAGCCTTTCCTTCGGCCAGTAGGTTATAGGGGCGATTCTGCTTGTCGTGCGCTTCCAGATCATGAATCCCCATGGCCTGATAGACGGTTTTGGCAATGTCGGCAGGCGTGACGGGGTTATTCGCCGGAAACTCTCCGTAGCGGTCGCTCGAACCATACGTCTGTCCGCCACGAATGCCGCCGCCGGCCAGCACATCGGTGAGACAATGGGTCCAATGATCGCGTCCCGCCCCCGCGACACCGCCGGAACGTGGGTCGCCAATCTTCGGCTTGCGCCCCATTTCGCTCGTGACCAGCAGCAACGTCTCCGCGAGCAGATTGCGATTGGCGAGGTCTTCGATCAAGGCGGAGAAACCTTGGTCGAATTGCGGCAATAACTCTTCTTTGAGGCAGCCGAAGTTATTGCCATGCGTATCATCGCCGGGCGCGCGAACCAGCCAGCACCATGTCGGCGTGCATTGAAAGCTCACTAAAAGCAAGTTGCACGAGTGAACTAGCCGTGAGCGATCCAAGGAGCGCAGTCCCCAAAAACATCGCGACTGTCAAGTCGAATGTTGCAGGCAAACTCGTACGTTGGTCAGTGACATAGTTGTTGCGCAAAACGGAGAACGGTTGACGGCTCGCAAATGGCATTCGAGTCCGCTTCCAACCAACATGCGCCTCACTTCCGTCAATCTGCTCGGTCATATCGTCACCAGCGATAGAGCCGCTTATTGAGCAAGTCCCCTCAGCGTGTTGGACCGATTCAGGTTTGCGAGAAAGCTGGGTCTGACCGCAATGAGAGTTTTTATTTCCGCTCGTATTGAAAGTCCAACGTCCCCGCGGCGAGCGTTATGTCTTTGATCGCTTTGAGGAGTTTGGCTCGGGTGGCTTTCTCGGCGGTAAGTTTTGGTTCCGCCGACAAGGCGAAAACCGTAGCGTGATAGACCTTCACCCCCGGGCCCTTTGAGCAAATCGGGTCATACTCGGCACGGCGTTTATCATTTATTCCAGTCTGTCCGACTCCCTTGCTGTTTTGCACCAACTGCGTGACATCGGCTGGGATGTTGACGACCACCCAATACGATTTCTCCTGATCGGGGGCCGTATGCCAAATGCTGATCGCAAATGACTTTGTCCCTGCGGGGGCGTCTTTCCAGGCGATGGCTGGTGATTGACCGGCTCCGTCGCAGGTGCAGTCAATGTTGAGGAGTCCCTTCTGTGTGACCGAAGCACTTGTTACGGACAATTTGGGGAGAGCGTTCTCTGTTTTAGGTGCTTCTTCACGGCGAGGCGGCGGCGAGGTAGGCTCACTTCGCGGGGGTGGACGTTGGTCGTTGCGCGGAGCGGGGCGTTCGCCGGGACGCGGTGGTGGAGGCGGTCGGTCGTTTCCGCCCGGGCCATGTTGCCTGGGCGAATACGTTTCGTTAACCGTCTTCCCGCTGGGATCGACAAATACAAACTTAGCTGTCCCATCTGCTGCGAGTGTATAGCTGACCGTACCTTCTTTGCCGCGCACATCATAAGTCAGGCGATAACTACCGGGCTTGGTTTCCTCGAAGTTGGTGATTTTCGCATCGCGCAGCGGCCGCAAATCCGGTCGCAGTGGTTCCGCTCGAGGCTGGGGATCGACCTGCCCGCCACGCTCGGTCACTTCGCCATAGAACCCGCCGTTCAGATAGGGGTAGGTTTTGGTTGCGTGATAATGGTAGTTGCTCGCCTTGTCCTTGTGTCCGTTGAGCCAGTCAAGCGGCGCGAAATCAGGAGCCTTCTCGTCTTGGTAGCCAAAGATCGGATAGCCATCGAGCGCATAGGCAATCGGCTTGTCCTTGCCGGTTGTTTTTTCGAGATGAAC
>JBGSHH010000714.1:0-11127 GCA_041752355.1 Pirellulaceae bacterium
TTGAGTTTGCGTTATCGATATTCCGCCAAATCGAGCGTCGCCGCGAAGGCGTCCCAATTGCTAACGACTTCATGGATTTTTGCACTTAATTGCGTCACTCTTGAGCGTGTTGTTAGCCGATGCTCTTCCATCTCGCTCACGCTGCATCCTCGCAGCTTCGCGATGCTTTGAATCGTATTCCCATTCAAATACAAGTTGCAAAGTGGCATCCACGCTCGAAACGATTCCACAAGTTGCTCTTTCAACTGTTCTAGATGGAAGACAACTTCTTTCTCTCGGGCCAACTGGCGAGGGTCATCCAAATTCCTCTCTGGAGGACAGGTGCTGGGCTCGCTGGCGTAAAACGCACGACCACAGCTAGGGCAAACTCCCAAATCCTGAACAGACGTGAATCGGAATGAGCATTTTGGACAGTCCCGGGGTTTCCCGCCCCATTTCTGTTCACGCTGCTGCAATTCCTTCGAATTAAGTTCGCATCGCGCGAGGTAAGTCCAATCGCACGTCTTATGGATGCGGAGCAAAACATCCTCGCCCCCATCCGGATACTCCCGTTCCTCGCCTGGCACGACAGGCATTTCGCACACTAGGCAATGAATGTATTGCATTAATCTTCGCTCAAATCACTTCCTTCATCGGCTCAATCCCTTGATCGACCAAATACTGCGGACGACCGCGCAAATCAAACTCGCGCACGGCCCGCAGATTCAACCCGATGTTGTGATACAGCGTGGCGAAGACTTCCTGAAACTGCACGGGCCGTTCCGTGGCGTGCTCGCCCAGGCGATTGGTAGCGCCGATCACTTGCCCGGTACGCATGCCGCCACCTGCCAATAGCGCGCAGCTGACTTGCGGCCAGTGATCGCGGCCAGCGTCGTTGTTGATCTTCGGCGTGCGGCCAAACTCGCCCCAGACCACGACGGAAACGTCCTTATCCAGCCCGCGATTGTGCAGGTCTTGCACCAAGGCCGACACCGCACGATCCAGCAACGGGCAATCCTGCCGGCAAGCCTGAAAGTTCTGTCCGTGCCAATCCCAGCGGCTGAAATTGAGTGATACCACTCGTGCGCCGGCTTCCACCAACCGCCGGGCGATGAGGAAATTCTCCGTTAACTTCGGCGCGCCATCGTCGCGGAACTTGGTATCGCCACGGCCATATCGTTCGACCAGCGCCGGGTCTTCCTTCGACAAATCGATGGCGTCGGCCAGTTTCGACGACGTGAGAATGCCGATCGCTTGCTGCGTGAACGTATCCATACCGTTCATCGCGCCGCTGGTGTCGATTTCGCGACGAAAGCCATCCAGCGACGACAACAAGTTATGGCGATCTTGCAGGCGATCGAGCGTGATCCCCTTGAGGACCATGTTATCGGTCCCCTTCATTTCCTCGCGGCCGCCGACCAGGCGAAACGGCGCGTGCGAGAGTCCCAAAAAGCCGCCATCGCCGGGATAACCCCACGGCACATGGTCGGTCTTGTACATCAGCGACAGATGGGGCGGAATGGCGTTATTTACGGGCCCTTGCAACTTGCTGATCCACGAACCCATGCTCGGCCAACCGCCGGCAGGCTGGTTCTGATCAGTGCGGCCAGTGACGCATTGATTGGAATAGTGATTGCCGTTGGCACCAACGATCGAGCGAATAAAGACGAACTTATCGGCCATCGCGGCGACCTGGGGGAACAGTTCGCCGATTTCGATGCCGCTGACATTGGTTTTGATCGGTTGGAACTCGCCCCGGATTTCCGACGGCGCTTCCGGTTTCAGGTCGAACATATCCTGATGCGGGGGCCCACCCGGCAGGAAGATATTGATGATCGCCTTGTGCGACTTGCCGAGCCCCGCCTGAGCTTCGGTGGCCAGCAAGCCTGGGAGTGTGAGTCCCCCCATCGCCATGCCACCAATGGTCAAGAAGTCCCGCCGCGAGACGCCGTCGCAGAACTTGTTTTTCACCGCTCGACCAAGAATCGTCAGCATGGGTCCATCTCCGTATTCCTAACACCTGAGCCAACCCGTATCGTATCAAAGTCGCTTTATTGGAACAAGTTTTTTATCGGCGCTGGAGCGGAACAAATCCCTGCAATCCTTTACGGACCCGATGGGGGGATGCCAGTCTCACGATCTCCTTTTCCGAAAAAGTCGCTGGCGGATAATGGCATGGATGAAGTAGCAATTTGGCCGCTGTGACAAATTGCTAGCGGTTTCGTCAGTAGCAAGTCCTGCGCTCGCTATTTATCTTCAAATCGTTCGTCGAGGATCAACGTCTCCGGCGGGAGTTTGAGGCGGTTAAGATCGACGATGTCGCCATCGACGAGCAGCTCGATGTAGGTCATGTTCATGAAGCGCTGCACGCCTTGGAGGCCTTCAATAGGAGCCTCAGGCGTTTTGGGGTTCTTGTGCTGTCCTTCGGGAGGCGAGTGGACAACGACCCCGGCGGAGGCTTTTCCCAGAAAGAAGGACTGCCCGCGTCTCAGTACGATCGGCGCGCCGGGGCTTTTCGCCTTGAGCAGTTCCGGCCAGGCCGCTTCCATAGCGTCGCGTTTGGTGAACGGGATCGCGTAGTGCCTTGCCTGAACCGTCGGCCCCACGAAGGTTTTGGCCTGGGCGCGGAGCGGTTCGAGTTCTTTGGACCACGTCTTTGGCCACTCGCCCTTGTCACTGACGTCATATAGCGCGTTGGCATTCCCCGCCAAACTCAACACCACCACCACAAACACAGCAATTTTGCGTAACATTGGACCAGTTCCCTGAGGTTGAAAGTTGACTGCTTAGGAAGTTAGACGACGAAGGCGAACTTTCGTTCTCCATCGGCGAATGTCCGGCCTACGCGAGCTCCTTTCGCCGCCTGCGGGAGCGATGATGGTTAACGAGAAAACACGCGAATTCGCGCCCTTCGTTGCCTTCCACCGACGAATTCCCCCAAATCCTCAGCTTTAGCGGCCATTTCATACAACTGCGATTGACCATCTAGCGGCGGGCGTGCTATGCATAACAATGGTTGACCGATCCCAAGGAAGGATACCGATGGTCGCGCTACGTAGAGCGCCGGGTTCTTCTCTCTTGTACGAGAGATTGTCTCACGCATGCGCACCCCCAAAGAACTCCTGCAGGCGACTCGCCCGTACGCGCAAGAGCAACGTTGGCGGAGTTGGTGGCACCTGTGGTCGACGCTAGCAGTCCTCTTTGTCTTGCTGCCGGCCACCACACTCGATTTTCCTTGGTACGTACGCTTGCTCTGCAGCGTGGGCGGCGGTCTGACACTGGTACGATTGTTTATTATCTTTCACGATCAGCAACATGGCTCGATCTTGCGCAACTCGCGACTGGCCGACTGGATGATGCTCGCGTTTGGGCTGCTCACGCTCAATCCGACCAGCGTTTGGAGACGTTCGCACGATCACCATCACCGCCATAACTCCAAAGATCTCAGCCCCAATATCGGCTCCTTCCCTTTAATGACCGTGGCAGGCTATCGTCGGGCGACGTTCTGGCAACGAATGGGCTATCGCTTTTCACGCCATCCCCTCACCATCGCTTTGGGGTATTTCACTGTGTTTGGCGGCAGTATGTGCATCTTGCCACTCATGCGTAATCCGCGCCGCCACTTCGACGCCGCGCTCTCGATCGTTTGCCACTTTGGCTTGGCCGCGCTATTGTTTCGCGAATTAGACGACTTTGTGTTGGCCTGGCTATTGCCCTTTATTATTGGCTCTGGCTTGGGGGCTTACTTGTTCTTCGTGCAGCACAACTTCCCCGGTGTGCGATTGCAACTCGAAGGGCAATGGAACTATGTTTTCTCGGCAATGCACTCGTCGAGCTATACGGCGATGGGACCGGTGATGAGCTGGTTCACTGGCAACATCGGCTATCACCATGTGCATCACTTGAACGCCAAGATTCCGTTCTATCGCCTGCCGGAAGCAATGGCGGGCATTCCCGAATTGCAGTCGCCAACGACAACCTCGCTCCATCCACGCGATGTGCTGGCATGCTTGCGGTTGAAACTGTGGGACGAGGATTCGGAAACACTCGTCAACTGGCCGCGTCAAGCGATCGATTTGCCGTTGCCGCAAGTCTCGCTACCTATTCCCGCGACCGTCGCCGTCGAAACTGTGCGCTAAGCAATTTCCCTTGCGGCGAGGCGCCGAGGCTGCTACTCTTCGCGCCGTTTATTTGCGGACTTTTCGCGCGATGGCCGAGGTATCCACATGCAGCGCTGGCAATATTGGCTAGTGGCGATCTTGTTCCCTCCTTTACTTGGCATGAGTGCGCAAGGACAGGAGTTAGGCAATCCACGTTGGTTTCGCTTGCCACCCACAGAGCAAGTCCTCGCGCCTGTCGTGAACGATCCATTGCCTGAGGGCAACACTCCTGCGGGCGAAGCGGAAGGAGCAGATGGGGAAGTGCCAGCCGAAGAGGTGGCGGTGGGGGAAGTGGAGATTCCCGCCGATGCCGATTGGTGGTTCTTTCCGGCGTCGTGGTACAAGCCTTGGTCCGGTTCCGCGGAACTGGGACTTAACGGCACCGAAGGTAACTCACAAACGTTCAACATTCGAGCTGGTGCGAAAGCGAAATATGAACAGCCCTGGATCACCCAGAGCTACGAAGTGATCCACATCGATAACTCCGCCGACGGCGTGCAGACAGCGCTCAATGGCTATTTCGATGGCCGTATTGTGTGGCCCTTTGAAGGCTCGCGCTGGTCGTACTACATCCACAGTCGCTCGGAATATGACGACTTTCGCGACTACGACTTTCGCATCTCGGGCGATACCGGCTTGGGCTACTCGGTTTGGAAAACGGATGCCAGCAACTTAGATCTGCGTGGCGGTCTCTCGACCTCCAAGGAGGTCGGCGGCAGCGATAATCGGTTCGTGCCTGAACTAACATTCGGCTTGGAACTGTCGCACAAGATCGACGACAGGCAGAAGATTTCGCTCACTAGCGATTACTATCCCGCGATCGACGACTTCGCCACCGACTATCGCATCAACACGAATGCATCCTGGGAGATTGTAGTCTCCAAAGCCTGGGGACTGTCGGCCAAGCTAAGCGTGATCGATCGGTACGATAATACGCCCCAGAGCCGTCGGCCCAACGACATCAACTATTCCGCCCTGATGTTGTGGGCATTTTAAGTCGCGTGGCTATTTCTTCTCTTCGCTGTCATCCGCCAACATCTGATAGGCGAAACCGGCGGCGACCGCGCCGATCATCGGCGCGACCCAAAACAACCAAAGTTGCCCAATCGCCCAGCCACCAACATACAAGGCAGGGCCCGTGCTGCGAGCCGGATTGACGGAGAGATTCGTCACCGGAATGCCAATCAAGTGAATCAGCGTCAGTCCCAAGCCAATCGCAATGGGAGCGAAGCCGGCGGGAGCGCGCTTGTCGGTCGCGCCAAGAATGATAAACAGAAACATGAACGTCAATACGACTTCCGCTGTGAGACACGCGACAGCGGAATACTTGCCAGGCGAATGTTCGCCGTAGCCATTGGAAGCGAAGCCACCCGCAACGGTGAAGCCCTCTTGCCCACTAGCGATAATGTAGAGAACTCCAGCGCCCACAATCGCGCCGAGAACTTGCGACACAACATACGGCCCGAATTCGCCGACTTTGAAACGTCCGCCAGCCACCAGTCCCGCCGTAACCGCCGGATTGAGATGGCAGCCCGAGATATGGCCAATGGCGTAGGCCATGGTCAGCACTGTGAGGCCAAACGCGAAGGCGACTCCTAGAAAGCCAATTCCCAGGTCATCGGGGAAACCTGCCGCCAGCACGGCGCTACCGCACCCACCAAAGACCAGCCAAAAGGTGCCAATAAACTCCGCCACGCAACGCTTTATCAGGTTCATCCGTCACCCCCCAGTTAGTTTTGCGGCCGTTAAAATTGCAAATCGGCGAGCGTCCCCGTCCGTCGCGCAGGCCTGCGGGGACAATCTACCCCCAGAGTGCTACCGCCGACAAGCCAGCCTTCTGAGGACGATAACTACCCCAGTTTCTCTCGCCTGAGCGGCTAACTCCGCTACAATAGGGCATACACAAGGAAGCCATCGACTTGAATATGCGGACCCCCAAATACGTCTGGATAACATTGCTGCTGACGATGCCGAGCGCAGGCGTCATGGGACAGGAAGATCTCCGCGCAAAGGTACCGGCGAAGCAGCCTTCGGTAATCGCGCCCGAGCAGGTCACCACCTGGGTGCGCGATCTTGATGCCGATGTGTTCGCTAAGCGCGAACAAGCGACGGACGGGTTGATCGAGGCGGGCCTGCCGGCAGTCAAGGGATTGGCCAAGCTCGATCTGGCACGGCAAAACTTGGAAGTGGTTACGCGCGGGCTGCATGTCCTGCAAGAACTCGCGTTGAGCGATGATCGCGAAACGGAAGATGCCGCCCGCGACGTTTTAGAATCGTTATCGTCTTCCACCAACCTCGCCGCTTCTCGTCGCGCCAGCGCCACCCTCGCCACGCTCAATTCGTTGCGGCAAGGGCGCGCGATTGAAGAACTACAAAAGCTCGGCGTGAGCGTTCAAGTCGTGACACGGCAGATCGGTCCGCTGCTCGTGCAAGAGATTCCCACGGTCGAAATCAACGAGACATTCCAAGGCGAAACGAAAGACCTGAAGCGACTGTCGTTTCTCGGCGATGTGCAGCTTGTCGAACTGCAAGGCAAGCCGATCAACGACGAAGTGCTGAAATATGTCGCCGCCATGCCTAGCATGCGCTATCTCAAAATCAAACACGCCAAGGTGACGGCGGCAGGCCTGAGTGAACTGGAAAAGGCGAAGCAACTTGAGCATCTAAGCGTGATGTATAGCCCTATCAATGACGACGTCGTGCCGAGTCTGGCAAAATTAACGATGGTCCGCGAGCAACGTATTTTCGGCACCGACGTCACCCGCGCCGCCGCCGACAAATTGAAAACTACGCTGGTGAACGCCGGCTCTTCGCTAGACTTTCGCCAAGGTGGATTCTTGGGGATAGGCTGCGACGACTCCCAAGGCCGATGTCAAATCAGTCAGGTGCAAAACGACACTGCTGCCCACAAAGCGGGCCTGCAATATGGCGATATTATCGTTGATTTCGCTGGCGAGAACGTCACTACGTTCAAAGATCTGACGGCCGAAATCGGTAGGTTCAAGGCAGGCGATACGGTGGAGTTTGGGGTCTTGCGCGAGACGGAAAAACTGAAGATCAAAGTGACGCTGGGCGAGTGGGATTGAGCGCTGGCGCGACGCGCCACTACGTGCTAGACTTACCGCATGACTTTTCCCGCCTGGCTGACATTTGGCATCTTTTGCGTCGATCTTTTGATTCGCACCGGTTTGACGCTGCGCGTAATCATGCGGCGCAGGCCCGTCGGCACCACGCTCGCCTGGGTTTCGATCCTACTCGCATCCCCATTTTTCGGCGCCTTTGTCTATCTCTTGGTGGGTGAACGTTGGCTCGGGCGCAAACGTGTCAAACGCATCCAGGAATTGCACAAGCCGGTGGAACAATGGATCGCGCAATTGACCGATCGCGACAACGTGCAGTGGCACGAACTGGGCGTGGAATGCGAACCTCTCGCCCGCGTCGCGCAGAATTCATCCGGTTTTCCCGCGCTCCCCGGCAACGCCTGGAAGTTATTGTCTTCGTCGGAGGAAGTCTTCACCAGCATCGTGGCGGATATCGATCAGGCACAGCATACGTGCCACTTGGAGTTCTACATTTGGAATCCAGGCGGTGACGTCGAACTGGTAGCGGACGCGTTATTGCGCGCGGCGGCGCGAGGCGTAATTTGCCGCGTGCTGGTCGATTCGGTGGGTAGCCGCGATTTTCTCCGTGGCGAAGGTGCCAAGAAACTGCGTGCTGGTGGCGTGCAAGTGACCGAAGCGCTGCCTGCAGGTGTGTTTCGCATCTGGTTTGAACGTGTCGATCTGCGACTGCATCGCAAGATTGTCGTGATCGATGGCGCAATCGCTTATACCGGCAGCATGAATCTGGTCGATCCGCGCTTTTTCAAGCAAGATTCCGGCGTGGGGCAGTGGGTAGATGCGATGGTGCGTCTCGAAGGAACTGTGGTGGAAGCGCTAGCGGTGACGATGCTGGCCGACTGGACGACCGAAGCCCGTGTTGACGCCGACGCCGTGATGCAAAGCAGCGACATTCGCCCGCAACCAGCTGTTGGCCGCGCCACTGTGCAGGTTTGTCCCTCGGGACCGAACAACCGTGAGCAGGCGATCATGGAAGTATTGCTGACCGCGATCTATGCCGCGCGGCGCGAATTGATCCTCACCAGTCCTTACTTCGTGCCGGACGAGACGTTGCTGACGGCGATTATCTCGGCGGCGCATCGCGGTGTGCGCGTAACGCTGATTGTTCCCAAACGGGTCGATTCGCTGCTCGTACGTTTGGCCAGCACCACGTGTCGCGGTGATCTGGCCGATGCTGGCGTGAACATCATGGAATTCGATGGCGGCTTGCTGCATACCAAGTCGGTGACGGTCGATGGCGAGTTCAGTCTGTTTGGCTCGCTGAATCTCGATCCACGTAGCCTCTACCTCAATTTCGAAATCACTCTCTGCATTTACGATCGTGATTTCACCTGTGCACTACGCCAGTTGCAACATGAGTATTTGCGCGACTGCGAACCGATGGACATGAAAGTCTGGCACGCGCGGACACTACCCCGCCGTGTGGCCGCCAATGTCGGTCGCTTGCTGAGTCCGCTATTATAGAATAAGTCGCCTCAGCTACGCCTGATTACCATGGCGTTGACGATAGCGGGCGGCGACCCGTTCCATGAGCGAACGCTCTTCGCTGGAGACGCTTTGAATCCCCTGGACGCTGATCCGCGCTAGCAGTTCGTCCATCTTACGATCTTCTTCTAGTTCCACTTCTTGCTGTCTTTTGAGACGGGCTTCGCGACGTTCATCCAGCCAGCGTGAAATCGGCCCGGCCTCATCGTGTACCGCGTCGTAGCTCCGCTCCAAGCTGGTATAGCCTTGTGAAAAATCGTAGCCAAAGGGTTGGTCGTCGCTATCGACGGTAACTTGCGGCTTGTGCCGTTCTTGCTGCGCGCTAAAAAAGAGCAAGATGGCGAAGACCATCAGCGCAAACCACATCGGCACGAGCGACGGCGAGGGAACATTGCGAACGAACCAGGCGGTTACCAACAGCAGCGCGGCGACAACCTGCGCGGCGAAGGAAACCAACAGCGTGATGCGCGGTCGAATCTGTTCCCCATACCGAAGTACGAGCGCCGAGCGCAAAATCCGTCCGCCGTCAAACGGAAACGCCGGAATGAAGTTCACGATCGCCAGCACCCAGTTCACCCAAAACAACAACTTCCAGGCGACCATCATGGTCGAACCAACGGTCACGCCTTGTGGACTAAGCGGGTTAAGCAGATGCAACACACCACTAGCATTTTCAAACAACAACAGCGGCAAACAGACGCAGGCTACCGCGAGATTGGTGAGTGGTCCGGCGAGTTGTACCACTAAATCGACTTGTGGTTCGCGCGGACGTTCTGGTGTGTTCAAACCCCCTAGAGGCCAGACGACAATACTCTCGACCGTGCCCCCCAGGCGTTTCATCGCCCAGACATGCCCCCATTCGTGCGCAAACACACTAATGACCAGTACCGCCAGACAGAGTAAGCCGACTTCAACAGAGTCGCTTTGCTGAGGAGCCTTTGCCGCTTGCCAACTGAGGAAGAGAGTGAAGGCGACGAACAACACCAGGAAGATGTGCAGTCGAACCTGCACCCCGCCCCAGCGTCCCAAACTGACACTCCATTGGCCGTGGTCGCGCATGGTAGGGTTCGCCCCGATGGTTCGGAAAAGCAAGGGGCCGGGATGAACCCGCCTCCGATAATTCGTATCCTATCACTACCCGTTGGTACGTTCAATCTTTCCAAAAGGTTGAAAGCCGGCGCCCCGGTGGGGATTTTTTGCATTTCGCACCCCGATTTCTGTTCCGGAGAACGATTCATGTCGCCTGAGCGTAAGACTTTGCTCACCACGCACCGCTTTACCGTCGAGGAAGTGCATCAAACGGTTCCTGGGGGCGGCACGCGTCCCCGACAGGTGGTGCGACATCCTGGAGCGGTGGCGGTGGTGCCGATGGTCGATGCCGATCATGTTTGCTTGATCAAGAATTATCGCGTGGCCGTCGACGCGGTTTTGATCGAGATTCCCGCTGGCACGCTGGAGCCCAATGAACTGCCAGAACTGACCGCCGGTCGCGAACTGATCGAGGAAACCGGCTACATCGCGGGTCGGATGGAAAAGCTCCACGACTTTCTCCTCTCGCCAGGCATCACCGACGAACGGATGCACGTCTACATCGCCCACGAATTAATTCTCGGCCCCACCGCGCGCGAAGAAGGCGAGGACATCGAAAACATGATCGTCACCTGGTCAGAGGCCATGGCGATGGTGGAACGGGGCGAGATCCAAGACGCCAAGACGTTGGTCGGTTTGCTGTGGTACGATCGACGACACAAGAAGTAGCGGATCATGAGAGTGTGTTATGGAACGAAACGGCTGGCGGTTAAGTTAACTACGCGGCAATCGGATCCACACCGCGACGGGAGCCATGCATGCCTGATTGGTCCTATCGCACGGTGTTTCGTCCCCTGCTGTTTGCCTTGCCGCCGAAACTGGGTCGCGATGTGGCGCTCGGCGTGATGGGGGGATTGGCGCGGCTGCCGCTGGGCGCGCAGGTCATTGATTTTCTCGGTCACATGCGCCCGCCAGCCGAACTGGGCTGCGAAGTCTTGGGTCGAACTTTCACGACGCCGCTGGGCTTCGGCGCAGCACTCGATCCGCATTTGATGGCGTATCCCGCGCTCGCGCGGCTGGGCGTGGGATTTATCGAGATTGGCCCGGTCGCCATGGCGCGGACAAAAGTCGATAAAGTTGCGCGCAACCATCAGCAACAGGCGATTGAGTTCGATGTTCGCTATAGCGTTGTGACACCGGAGATGGCGATCGCACGCGTAGAACGCTGGGCCAGTGAAGTACCCGCGATCGTGCGCGTGGATGCGGATTTGCCGGCAGAGGCGATTGGATTGCTTTGCGCTCGACTGAAGCCTGCCGCACTCGCCGTGGAGATGGGAGGTCTTTCGCACGAGGAG
>JBGSHH010000715.1:0-13827 GCA_041752355.1 Pirellulaceae bacterium
CAGTCCCATCCGATTCGCGATGCGATCGACAAGCCTCGTCGCGAACGAGACGGACTTCGACCTAGGCTATGGTGTGGTCACGGTCCAGCAATTGACACTCTGTCAATTCAGTGGCTTGCAACGCGTGCTCGTTAACGGAAACCTGGACGTCCGCGATTGGCTTGAAAGTCCATAATCCACGCGATCCTTCGGTCGGCCCTTGTGCAGCTTCCAGCGGCTCGTATGCAAGTCCAACGGCGATCAGGTGGAAAACCCTCGCCACTTATTACCAGTGGGCCACAGCGGCCATACAAGCGGGCCTTGCAAGCGCCGGAAGCGCTGAAGCAGCATCGACAACCAACACGCCACCAGCGGGCCATTCTGAAACGGACAGGAAGCGAAACACCAGAACGCCCAACGCGCGGGAGCGAATCCAGCGAGCGATCAAACTGAACAAGTCGGGAGTCTCACCCACGATTGTTTCCCAATCGAGTTGAATTCAACGCTTCGTTGCTGTCTCGATAGCTGGCCAGCCATCTACCCGTGTACTTGCTTGCGGTGCGGTCCAAATGTTCAGAACCGATCTGGGCAAGAAACAAATCTAGCCACAAGACGCCGCCCATGCTGCCAGCCAATAGCGCAAAGATTCCTTAGCGCCCTGGCGCAAAGGGGGATGTAAACCAATCACCTTTGATGCGACCGTTCTTGGTACCCCCACTATTTTTAGCCTCAAACACGCCCCCTAAATCGTGGCATGATATGTGCATAAATAGAGTTCTCTCTTAAGTCGCAATACACAAGGATTCTACCCGCTATGGATGGTCAAGTCGCTTTTGCGTGCTTGGCAACTCTGGCTACCCTTGTCTCCACACCCAGCTCCAACGCAGCGACCATTGTTGGTGGCTCTAGTCTCACCGTTAACTATTGGGGATTGGCACTATGACGAAGATAACGATCGCGCGGACGGTGATCTACCTGGGGATTATGGGGGTATCCTTAACCTTCGCCCCAGCGACTCACGCAGGGCTGATCCATCAGTACCAACTGAACGGGAGCTTTGCAGACGATTTAGCTGGACCCTCGCTCATCGCAGCGGGCGGAACCTTGAATGCAACGAGTTACAGTTTCGGGCCGGGTCAGGGCCTGTCACTCAGTAATGGCTTGACGAACATTGGAAATTACTCCGTCGAATTGATCTTCAACTTTACATCCATCAACAGCTACCGAAAGATTCTCGATTTTAAGGACCTAACTGTAGACAGCGGCCTTTACAACTTGAACTCAAACCTCATCTTCTATAGCGTGGCGACAGGTAGTGGTGGGGCGTTCGCCGCGAATCTGGATGTTCGGCTTATTCTCACACGAGACAGCGCTACCAACCAAGTTGTTGGCTACATCGATGGAGTGCAAAAACTCAGCTTTACGGATAGTAGCTCCCTTGGCACCTTTAGTGGCGCGAACAACATTATGCAGTACTTCAAGGACGACGTGGTAACAGGCCACAGTGAAGCCTCCGCTGGTGTTGTCGATTTGATCCGCATCTATGATGCCCCGCTGACTGCCGCCGAAGTAGCAGCTCTGGGCGGCCCAGGCCCGGTAGCGGGGGGCCCGATAGCAGAAGTCCCTGAACCCGCTTCTCTCGCACTCTGGTCGCTGATGAGTGTGGCAGGTCTGGCGGCTTGGCGTCGTCGTAAGCGTGCGAATGTCGCTTAATGATTGAATCCATTGACGGACAAACGGGCGGCTTCGGTCGCCTGTTTGCGTTTCTTGGGGGCAAGGAATAGAAACCCCGCCAGCGAGGCAGTGGGATCGAGCGGCTGCCGCCGATCTGAAGCTGCTGGCCAAGCGAGCGAGCAGCATCAACGACAGGAAGTCCCCGCTATCACATGTCGTCCGATTTTTTACCACATCCCCCCGCCCTCGATTCTTCGGGACTCCAGTTACCCTCCCTGGGGCGCTATTAAATTTCCTGAGTGTTAAACTGGGAAACCTCCTTACCGAATTGACACTGTGTCAATCATTGCGTCCCGTGCGCCGGGTCGCTGAGCTTGGGTCGTTCTGCTCTGCAATCGATATATGAGTACATTTGAAATTGGCGACCGTGTTATCCTCCAGGGCCACTGGGAATTCCCGGACGGAACAATCGGAACGATCGCCCAACCACCAGAATTCGTTATCGGACTTTGTGGTGAGGGTGAATGGCAAGCGCATCGACGTATCCATCCGTGCCGCAAAGGAATGATGACGTCGTACTACGTTGTCTTTGACGCGCCAACTGACGACGGCTCAGGAGACGGACCATATCTTGGCGGTGAAATTGACGAATCTTCGATCCAACCAATAGCAACGTAGTCGACTGACCGTGTATGATTGATGTGAGCCATAAACTGTCATTCCCTTATAATCTGCGACGCCGGGCGACTGAAAGAGCAGAACCAACGGTTGCACCGCCGATCGCGAGTCGGGGGCTTTGAAGTGGTAAATCACTCGCGCGATCGCGGTGAACCGAGCCGTTCGGCGGCTGAGGCTCGCTCAAATGGCAGCGATACGTAAGGCTCGAAACTCCGCAAAACTGAAGGCAAGCAGGCATGACCGACGCTGAGTTCGAGCGGCTGCTGTACGAGGAGGAGAGCCCCACGCTTGACTTCAAACGGGATCAGTACCCCTTCGCCAAGGCCAGCGAGGAGGAGAAGTCCGAACTGCTCAAGGACATACTTGGCATGGCCAACGCCTGGCGCCGCTCCGAGGCGTTCATCCTCATTGGCGTCGACGACGCGCGGGGTGGTCGGTCAAACGTCGCCGGCATCGCCGCCGCCGACCACCTAGCTGACCACTCGCTGCAGCAGTTCGTCAACAACCTGACCAACCGGCCCGTCCGCTTTGCCTACAATGCATTCGGCTTCCAGGGCAAGCAGGTCGGCATCATCCGCGTCGAGCAGCAGCCGCGCCCCTTCTACGTGAAGCGGGACTACGGCAAGCTGAAGAAGAACGAGGTCTACGTGCGCCGCGGCAGCTCGACCGATCCGACAAAACCGGCGACGATCGACGAAATCGCGCAGATGGGACACGGGTCCGAGGTGGTGCTGGTCGATCTCAACGGCCTCGACTTGGAGATCGATTACAATCGGAAGTTGGCCGCCCACCTCGGCACGATGTTCAATAACTACATCAGGGAGCACGGCTTGGGCACGAACGTTTCGAAACCCAATCCGGTTCCGACGAATCGCTTCCGGATTCAGGCGATTCAGGCCTACCTCCAGCGGCCGTTTCTCGGGGACGCACTGCCGGTAAGAGACGTCGAGCGGTACTGGGAGATGACTTCCCTGTCGAACGCGGCGATGGACAAGGTCGTCGGGCTAACGACCGTGGCTGTTGTCGATGGCGTCATCACCACGGTGATGAAGTATATCCCCGAGATGAACTCCCTTGGCAATGCGCTCGCCGAGAGATTGGCGTCGCTGAAGGCATAGCGCCGAACCAGGCGTTGCACGCGAGCTGGCGGCAGCGTCGATTTTGAAGTCAACGTCAAACGCGCCCTCCACGTGAACTTGGTCGTTAGCCGACAAGTCGAACATAGGTGCTCCGTAGGTATCCAGCATCAAACTGTGAATCTGTGAAGGCTAGGGCCTCTCCGCCTATTGAAATTGACACAGTGTCAATCTCCAACGTCAGCGGATTCAGGATGCCGTAATGGGCTGGATGGTATCGGGAACCAAGAAGTTGACACAGTGTCAATTTCCCCTCCAACCCCTTGCTGCTTGCTACCACCCACCCAAGCGTAGTACTATAAAGCCGCGTCGTATTACTCCCTCTCCCATATCCAGCGTGGCGGCATGGACCCGGAAGCCAAAGCCAGAATCGAGATCGATCGGCAGCTAAAGGCTTGCGGCTGGGACGTGCAGGACTACGCCCAAATGAATATCTCGGCGGGGCTAGGGGTCGCGATCCGCGAGTTCCCGCTGACCACCGGCGAAGCCGACTACCTCCTCTATGTCGATGGCAAAGCCATTGGCGTGCTGGAAGCCAAGCCGGAGGGGCATTCCCTGGCGGGAGTGGAATCGCAATCCGCCAAGTACAAGGCCGGTCTGGCTGGCAATCTACCGCACTACCGTTTGCCCTTGCCATTCGCCTACGAATCGACCGGCACGGAAACGTGGTTCACCAACGACCTGGAACCCAATGCTCGCAGTCGTCGCGTATTCACGTTCCATCGTCCGGAGGAATTGCTCCGCCTCGTCCAGCTTGAAACCCAAGTCCGAGGCCACCTGCGCGAAATGCCGCCCCTGAACACAGAGCGGCTTTGGAAAGTCCAGATCGAAGCCATTGCCAACCTGGAACAATCGCTGGCCAGCAATCGCCCACGTGCGCTGATCCAGATGGCCACCGGCAGCGGCAAGACATTCACCGCCGTTAACTTCTGCTATCGCCTCATCAAGCACGCCAAGGCCAAACGCATCTTGTTCCTGGTCGATCGCAACAACCTCGGCAAGCAAACCCTAAACGAGTTCCAGCAGTTCATCAGCCCCACCAGCGGTTACAAGTTCACGGAGGAATACACGGTCCAACACCTGCGCAAAAACACGATCGATCCCGCTGGCAAAATCTGCATCACCACCATCCAGCGTCTCTACTCCATGCTCCAAGGAGAGGAAGAACTACCGGAGGATGCGGAGGAGAACTCGCTGTTTGAAGCCGCGCCGCAGCGCAAGGAACCGCTACCGGTTGTCTATAACCCCAATATCCCGATCGAGACCTTCGACTTCATCGTCATCGACGAATGCCACCGCAGTATCTACAACATCTGGCGGCAGGTGCTCGATTATTTTGACGCCTTCCTCATCGGCCTCACCGCCACACCCAGCAAGCAGACGATCGGCTTCTTCAACAGCAACATGGTGCAGCAATACACCCACGAAAAGGCCGTGGCCGATGGGGTCAATGTCGGCTACGATGTGTTCCGCATCGAAACCGAAATCACCGCCCAGGGTGCCAAGCTGGTAAAAGAACCAGACGTATTCGTTCCGATTCGCGATCGTCGCACCAAGGCTAAACGTTACGAGGAACTCGACCAAGACCTGACCTACACCGGCAACCAACTCGACCGCGATGTAGTTTCCGATTCACAGATACGATTGGTCATTAGCACCTTTCGCGATAAACTGCCCGAAATCTTTCCTGGGCGGACCGAAGTCCCCAAAACGCTGGTGTTCGCCAAGACCGACCTCCATGCCGAAGACCTCGTCCACATCATCCGCGAGGAGTTTGGAGCGGGTAACGACTTCTGCCAGAAAATCACGAGCAAGACCACCGGCAAGAAGCCCGATGAACTCTTGGCCGAGTTTCGCAACATGTATCATCCCCGCATCGCGGTCACCGTCGATATGATCGCCACCGGCACGGACGTGAAACCGCTCGAATGCTTGCTCTTCATGCGCGATATCCGCTCGCTCTCCTACTTCGAGCAAATGAAGGGGCGTGGTTGCCGCGTGGTCGATCCCGATACGCTGCAAAGCGTCACCCCCGATGCCAATCAAAAAACGCACTTCGTCATCGTTGACGCCGTGGGTGTCTGCGAATCGGACAAGTCCTCATCCAAGCCCCTCGATCGCAAGCCCTCCATACCGCTCGATAAGCTGCTCCAGCAAGTCGCGGCGGGTGTGGCCGATGCCGATACCGCGTCCACGTTGGCGGCTCGCCTGTCGCGTTTGGAACTGCAAGTGGATGCCGAGCAGCACCAAGCCATCCAGCAGGCGGCTCAGGGCCAAGACCTTTCTATGCTCAGCCAAGCGCTGCTCGATAGCATTGATGCCGATGCCGTAACCCGACTCGCCATCGACAGGTTCGCCGTGCCTCCCGATACCGAACCAACCGAGCAACAACTCGCCGTGGCCGAGCAACAGCGCGTGCGGGAAGCCCTCAAGCCATTCCATAACCCGCAACTGCGCAACGCCATCCTGGCGGCGAAAGCGTCGCTGGAGCAAGTCATCGACGAGCAAACGCCCGACAGACTGTTGCGGGCGGGATTCGATGCGGCGGCACTGGAGAAAGCGAAGTCGCTGGTCACCAGCTTCCAACAATTCATCGCCGTCCATCGCAATGAAATCGAAGCCTTGCAAATCCTCTATTCCCAGCCCTATCAAGCGGGGCTGCGGTTTCGCCATGTGAAGGAACTGGCCCATGCACTGAAGCAGCCGCCCCATCGCCTCGATCCGATTCGCTTGTGGCAAGCGTATGAGGCGGTGGAACCCAACAGCGTGAAAGGGACCGGGGGACAGCAATTGGTCGACGTCATTGCGCTGGTGCGTCACGCGCTCGATCCCGCCACACCACTGGCTCCCATCGGGCAAACGGTCGAAGCCCGCTATCAAGCCTGGCTGGCCGATCGCGCCGCAGCAGGCGTAACCTTCACGGCCGATCAACGTCGCTGGCTGGATGCCATCAAGGACCACATCGCCACCAGTCTGGCGATCGAGCAGGACGACCTGGACGAAGTGCCCTTCAACCAGATCGGTGGGCTAGGGAAGGCGTATGAACTGTTTGGTGACACTCTGTCAATTTTGCTGGCCGAGTTGAATGCGAGGCTGGCAGCATGAGTGAAACCGTTGCGCCCTGGCCATCCTTGCCGCTTCGCGAGATCGTCCAAGAAATGTGCCTTGGAAAGATGCTCGATAAGCAGAAGAATCGCGGTACGCTCCAGCCATACCTTCGCAACGTAAATGTTCGATGGTTTTCATTTGACCTTAGCGACTTGAAGGAAATGCGATTTGAGGAGAACGAAGGGGTTCGCTTCAGTTTGCGAGAGGGCGACTTAGTTGTTTGCGAGGGTGGTGAACCCGGACGCGCCGCTGTTTGGAAAGGTCAAGCGACGAACGCACTGATCCAGAAGGCGCTACATCGCATTCGATTCCCGCAAGGTGAATACGATCCATCCTTCGCGATGTACTTTTTGTATTACGGCGTGCTCACGAATCGCTTCGCCGAGTATTACACAGGAACAACGATCAAACACTTTACGGGGAAAGCGTTATCGCAGGTTCCGTTTCCAGTCCCATCGTTCGACGAACAACGCCGCATCGTCGCCAAGATCGAGGAACTGTTTTCCCACCTGGATGCCGGAGTGGCGGCGCTGAAGCGGGCAAAGGCGAATCTCAAGCGGTATCGGGCCAGCGTCCTCAAGGCCGCCGTCGATGGCTCCCTCACCGCCGCTTGGCGTGCCGCGCATCCACACGTCGAGCCCGCCTCGCAACTGCTCCAACGCATCCTCCGCGAGCGCCGCGAAAAGTGGGAAGCCGACCAACTCGCCAAGTTCACCGCCGCCGGTAAAACGCCTCCCAAGAACTGGCGCGACAAATACACTGAACCCTCTCCGCCCGAAACAACGGGCTTGCCGGATTTACCGGAAGGCTGGACTATTGCCAGTGTCGATCAACTTACGACCACGATCACTAGCGGTTCACGTGATTGGACTCAGTACTACGGAAGCGGAACTGGTACGTTCATCATGGCCCAGAATGTCCGCAAAGGTTTGCTTGATCTGAAGTATCGACAGGCAGTAAATCCACCACCAAACGATAGAGATAGCATTCGCAGCCAAGTCGCTTGCGATGATTTGCTGGTAACAATTGTTGGAGCGAATACGGGTGATGTTTGCCGAGTTCCGAGCGATCTTCCCGAACATTACGTGTGTCAGAGCGTGGCGTTGATGCGGCCTGTGGTATCAGTTATCGCTAAGTACTTGGAAGCTTACTTCGTCGCCGATCACGGCGGGCAAAAGCACTTTCGAAGATACATATATGGCCAAGGGCGACCTCATCTCGGATTCGACGAACTGAGAATGACCCCGATCGTTTTCCCGTCGTTACCTGAGCAGGACGAGGTGGTTGCCGAAATCGAACAACGAATTTCAGTCATCGCCGCCGCAGAAACGGAGATCGAACATGGCCAGCTACGTGCGTCGCGCCTGCGACAGAGCATTTTAAAGCAAGCTTTCGAGGGAAAGTTGGTCCCCCAAGACCCCACCGACGAACCCGCCAGCGTGCTGCTGGAGCGCATCCATGCTACCTGTTCGTCCAATGGCCAAATTGACACGTTGACAACTCCGCGACAAACTCGTGGTCGCCGCGTAACTCCTAAAAATGCGTAGCACGGATCGAGTAATTGAGTATTCAGGCCAAGACGCGCCAGCAAACTCACACCGCAAATATGATCGACGATTATGTAGTTGAACTAGATGGCAGGTCGTATCGCTGGTCATGCGATCTTGCCGTTTCATCGCCAGACGATTGCTGGAATTGGTCGGACGAGCAAACATACATGACGGCAGCCAGCGCGATTATCGAACGTCTAAATCGGCTGCTTTTTGAATTGCATGGCAAACAGGTAGTTGCTGGCTTGACTACCGACGAACTGAAGCGGTTCTATCGCATCGCCAAGTCGATGGGTGCCAAGGACGAGGATTTCGCGCAACACGAACTCGAAACGATGGTCGCGATCGCAGCACCGGAACGGTTGAGTGAAGTGCGTTTTCGCAATCTTCCACCGGCCACCCACACGCCACTAAACTGCCCCGTGCTTCGCGATTGGGCATTTGGATCAACCAAGGGGGATACGCTTCCAAAGGTTGTATTGAGCATAGGCAAGTCGCCATTCATCCCAGATGATTTCAAGGATTTTGTTAGCCAACGCGGTCTTTTGTACATAGACCTCGGGGACGGTCATACGGAAGATAGTTTCGAGGCGTTCCAATCGGCCAGCAAGCCCATACGGTTGACAGTGCCATTCTTTGAATGCTTCGTGATCGGGAGAGAGGACTGGGACGAGGACAAATTAGACGACCTTATAGACTTCTATCGTGGCCAGCACTTGCGGGTTTACTCCCAAGAAATGTTCGTTTCCTTCTTGCTCACGGGAGCCGATCCGTTTGCGGCGTCGAGCGATGTCTTGGCTGCATTTCGCGCGGGTCATCCTGCACTAGAATTCTTGTCGCAAGGCTGGCCGGGATGGGTCAAAACATTTGTTCCAATTGACGAACATCATCAGTCCAGTCGGCATTCCGCGACCATCGGGAATATGGAAGCGGAAAGCCCCTTGCACGCAATGGGATACAAGGTCGGCAAGCTAGGCCGACCTTCCGCAGAACGACAGGCAATCTTGTATGCTGCCTTCGTTGATGTCATCCCCAAGGTTGGCGGCGCTGCCTATATGGATGAATGGGGGCAACCCCAAAGCGCCAAAAGGCTCAAGAAAATTGCGAACCTACTTGCGTCGAACTGCCGCAACATGAAAAAACGCAACGCCAATGCCAGCGAAGCCATCGACGATTGGGAAGACGACCTCCGCTGGCTGAAGGAAACACTCTACCACGGGCGATTCACATTCGCTTGGCCGGATTCATTCGTGAGATAACATGAGCAATAACCTCTCCCAGCAAATCGTCTCCAAAGCCTGGAACTTCGCGCATGTGCTACGCGATGACGGCTTGTCGTACATGGCCTATACAGAGCAGATCACTTTCCTGCTCTTCCTGAAGATGGCCGATGAAATGACCAGGCCACCGTACAACCGGCCCCCGATCGTTCCCAAGAAGTACAGTTGGGAGGCGCTGCTGAAGCTGGAAGGGGATGAACTCGAAACGCACTACCGTCATTGCCTGGAGGAACTCGGCAAACAGCCCGGCATGTTGGGGGAAATCTTCAAGAAGGCGAGGATGGACATCCAGAACCCCGCCACGCTTCGCCGGTTGATGGTGGACCTGATCGAGCCCGTGAAATGGTCCAGCATGGACGCGGACGTGAAGGGTGATATCTACGAGGGTTTGCTATCCAAGAGCGCCGAGGAATCGCCCAAGGGGGCCGGTCAATACTTCACGCCCCGTGAACTCATCAAGGCCATTGCTGATTGCGTGCAACCCACGCCCGACGATACGGTTTGCGATCCCGCTGCGGGGACCGGCGGGTTTCTGCTGGCCGCCTATGACTATGTCGTGCGCCATCACGGCAAGGAACTCGACAAGGATCAGAAGAAGCACCTGCGTACCAAGTTCGTGAAAGGGTGGGAGTTGGTTCCCAACACGGCCCGCCTGTGCATTATGAACCTGTATCTGCACGGGATCGACGCCGAACCGTGTCCGGTGAAATCGGGCGTGGATAGCCTCGCTGGCGATCCTGGCGACCGTTTTAGCGTGGTGCTGACCAATCCACCGTTCGGCAAGAAGAGCAGCATCGCGATCGTGAACGAAGCTGGCGACCTGGAGAAGGACGATAATGTTTATGAGCGGCAGGATTTCTGGACTGCCACCAAGAATAAGCAGTTGAACTTCGTCCAGCACGTAAAGACCTTGCTGAAGGTTAATGGCCGCTGCGCCATCGTCGTGCCGGACAACGTGCTATTTGAAGGGGGAGCGGGCGAAACCGTGCGCCGCAACCTCCTCAAGCAATGCGACGTGCATACGCTGCTGCGATTGCCGCCCGGTATCCTCTATGCGGGAGGCGTGAAGGCCAACGTCCTCTACTTCGACGCCAAGCCCGCCCAGGAAAAGCCCTGGACCAAGACCTTGTGGGTGTACGACCTCCGCACCAACATGCACTTCACGCAGAAAACCAACACGCTGAAACGCAGCGATCTGGATGAATTTGTCGGCCTCTATCGCCCCGACAAACGCCACCTGCGAAAACCAACCTGGGACGCGGAAAAGAGCCCCGAGGGGCGTTGGCGAGCGTATGGCTACGAGGACTTGCTGAAACGGGATAAGGTGAACCTGGATATGTTCTGGTTGAAGGATAACAGCCTGGAAGACTCCGACGACCTCCCACCGCCCGACGTGCTGGCGCAGGAAATTGCCGACGACCTGCAAGCCGCGCTGGAGCAGTTCACCACGATCGCGGGAGCGTTGAAGGGGTAGGCTTGTGGGGCCACCACGCCGGCAGCCGTATTGACAGAGTGTCAAAAGCTTGGTGTGGAGTTGCCATGTTGGTGCTCCTGGCCATCGGTGGGCGTGGCGCTAGACCAAGCTCTCCCTTTGAGATCAAGACCCAACATCGTGATCGTCAACGAAGCCGATAGTCCGCGAAGCATACGGGAACGGTATAGGCAAACGTAGGGCCATCAACCGCAAGTGCGCGACCGGCGTCGCACGAACTCGCACAATAGTTCGATCACTAGTTGACAATCGGCTGTGCTTTTGTAGGTTGAAGTGACCAATCAGACAACAAGGGTCTGTAACGCTTAACAGCGTACATTTTTTGTGGCAAGCCCTCGAACTCAATCCGCGGCATGTGTCGCGGGTGAGGATTGCCCGAGTTCGTGAAAGTATTTCCATATGAAAGCGCCCCACCATGAAAACGCAATCGTCTTTTCCCCTCACCACCAACCCGCCTTTGGGACAGCGTGAATTTAATGTGATGCTTACGCATCACTTCAAGCAATTTATCGATTCGTGGCTGCGATACAAGCAATCGCAACTCGAAGCCGATTTGAATGAGCATCTGCTCCATCGCGACGCCCTCGAAGCTCTAGGCGTACCCGCGAGATTGCCCTTGGCTGATCCCCAGCTGGAGGCGACCGAGCCCAAACCCTCCACCGTCGAGCCTCTCTTGCTCGACCGCAAACAAGCCTGCGAACTGCTCAGGATATCGAAGGGAACTTTGCGTAATCGGACAAAGGATGGCACGCTCCCGTTTGTGAAATTACGGCGGCGCAAGCTGTATCCCATTGAGGCAATTCGCGCTTGGATCGCGTCCGCTACCATTAACACCAACGGATCGGAAGCCACGCTGAAAGGAGAGGAGAAGTAATCATGGAGGAAACGACATTACCGGTACCGGTTGTGGGGCGAGAATCGACACCCGACTTCGTCGAGGAATTGCCGAGGGAACTCGCCGATCTAGTTGATTGTGGTGTACTTGCCAATCAGGTGAGGATTAAGGCGGAGGGCAGCGCAAAAGATGAAACCCATCCTTTAGCAATGGGGCAACTGGTCAAACTCGGCTCCGCTCTAACCGATCAATGGCCACGCCGTGTTGGGGATGCGTTGTTCGCCTGTGAGGGCGACCGCATCCTACCCTTGCACAGCCAAGACAAGTTGTTTGCGTGGTTCCACTCACGGGTTAAGTGCATCGACTGGCAAAGTGGAAATCGCTGTATCAGGCGCAGCGAGCTATTTGAACGACTACGGCAGATCGCGCCCAGTTATGAGGGCGTACATGAGTTGCCGCATTTTCCGCCTATGCCCGACTACTACTATCACCACACCGAAATCATGCCAGGCTCCGGAGAGTACCTTGAGCGACTGGTTGATCGATTCTTACCAGCGACCGCCGAAGACCGCGAACTTATAAGGGCGCTATTCGTGACGATGTTTTGGGGCGGAGCTGGAGGTGCTCGCCCTTTATTCTTGGTCACCAGCGACTACGGTCGTGGTGCTGGCAAGACAGCCCTGGCTCGTTACGCCGCTCAATTGGGAGGCGGTATGTTCGAGTTCACCAGGGGCGAAGACGTCAATCGCATCAAGACGCGGTTGCTTACCAGTTCGTATGGCAAAGAGCGAGTGATCCTGATCGACAATATCAAGGCCGATAAATTGTCTTGGGCCGACCTGGAGGCTCTTATCACTTCCGAGCGAATCAGCGGACATCGACTTTTTCATGGGGAAGGCCGTCGAGTTAATGATTTCGTTTGGATACTAACGATGAACGGCCCGAGTGTTTGTACCGACATTGCCTCACGCGCTGTGGTCATCAAACTGGGCCAGCCGAAGTATGTCGGCGATTGGGATACGGAAACACAACAGTTCATTTCCGATCATCGACAGGAAATCATTCGGGATATTGCCGCGTTCTTTCAACAGCCTCGCGGTGATCTTGGCTGCCATACACGATGGACTACTTGGGCGAATGTCGTTTTGCGGCGGCTAATCAACCCCGATGGAATCCAGGCCGAAATTATCGAACGGCAACGCTTCATCGATGGCGAAAAGGACGACGCCCTGCGGATCGAGGAAGGATTCGAACGTAACCTTGTTGAGATGGGCTATAGCGGAAAAGACCAAGTTCACATCCCAAGCCAGACGGCTGCCGATTGGATGAGCGAAATCCTGGGCGATCGTTTTACTGCAACAAAGTCCACGCAACTCCTTAGGCGCTACTGCAACATGCATTCGTTTCGTCGGATTTCCGTCAATAGGTCAAACACCCATGGACGTGGGTTCATTTTCTGCTTTGGAAATGTCCCCACCGACCAACAGGGAAGTGTCCTATACGATCTGGATCAACGAAAGATATCCCAAAGGAGTCTGAACTGAACTTCGTGAGGTCGTTTAGGTGTCCTAACAAGACAGGGTTAGGACAGTTTGACATACTCCCCAGTTGCGGACCTGGATTGAAGTTACCTCGAAACAGGACACTTAGGACACATAGAACCAATAATGATAAAGAGGAACAAACGTGGCTATCGAATGGGAGCGTATTGGAGGAGCCAGAGGTTATGCGAAAAAAGCGTCCTAACTGTCCCATTGGCTTTGCAACGGGATATGGGTATGCCCAGACGGGGACTGGCATGCTGGTCGATGGCTGTGTTTCCGCTCGCGCGTATCGAGGATGTTCGCCATTTACGAATGGAACGTCAAAGCGTTGCCCGGACTCGACTTGCGATTCACCCCACGCGATGGTTGATGGTAGGTAAAGGTTGGTAATTGACACACTGTCAATTTAGGATTTGCAACCGGGTGAGCATCAGTGGCGAAGGCGAGTATGACTACAACCTAGCCGCTGTTGGTGGAGTAATTGGGTTGTTCGGTATGGGGTTACGGTTCAATACGATATAGGACTTGGCCCGACGGGGAAGGTAGGCAAA
>JBGSHH010000716.1:0-10502 GCA_041752355.1 Pirellulaceae bacterium
AGTCAACGGCATCGCCTGTTCGAAAGAAAAGAACGGCTTCGCAGGTTTGGGTTGGGGCGTTTTGGTGCGTCAGGATTTGCAAGAAGCGTATGCCGAATGCACCGCGCTCGCCTGGTTCGCTGCGATTCTCACCGTGGTTGCTGCTGCAGTGGTTGCCGGTGCTGCCTGGTGGATCTCGGGTTCGATCGCCAAACCGCTCGTGAAGTCGGCGGAAGTCCTCAACAAAGTCGCGACTGGCGATTTGACGCAACGCGTGCAAGTCACGACGCAAGATGAAATAGGCATGCTCGGCAACGCCGTGAACAAGCTCACGATCGATCTGGGCAATGTGATTCGCAGCATCCTGCAAGGGACGCAAACACTGACCGTTTCGTCGACGCAGCTCAATGCGACAGCCGACGAAATGACCAAGAACGCCACCGGCACGACGCAACAATCGGCCACCGTGGCCGCTGCCGCCGAGGAGATGGCGACCAATATGCGGAGCATGGCCGGCTCGACCGAGGAAATGTCGACCAACGTCAAAACCGTTGCTTCGGCTATCGAAGAGATGACCGCCAGCATCAGCGAGATCGCCAAGAATGCCGAGTCGTCCTCCACCGTTGCCAATCAAGCGGCGAACCTCGCCGATGTTAGCAATCAAAAGGTCACGTTGCTGGGCGAAGCAGCGACCGAAATCGGCAAGGTCATCGATGTAATTCAAGACATCGCCGATCAAACCAACTTGCTCGCTCTCAACGCGACGATCGAAGCGGCTCGCGCTGGCGAAGCTGGCAAGGGCTTCGCAGTGGTGGCGACGGAAGTCAAGGAACTCGCCAAGCAATCCGCCGCCGCAACCGATAGCATTCGCAAACGAATCCAACAGATGCAAGGTTCGACCGGCGAGACCGTCTCCGCCATCGCCGAAATCAGCACGGCAATCAAGAATGTCAACGATGTCGCCCGCAGCATTGCCGCTGCAGTCGAAGAGCAAAGCATCGCCACGAAGGAAATCTCGCGCAACGTCGCGCAAACTTCGACGGCGGCCAACACGGTGTCGCGCGGCGTGACCGAGTCGGCCTCGGCGTGCCAAGAAATTACGCGAACGATCGCCAGCGTGGACGAAGCGGCCCGTGGTACGGCGGCCGGTGCTTCGCAAACGAAGACCTCCGGTGGCGAGCTACTGCAGCTGGCCGGCAATCTGCAATCCCTGGTCGCGCAGTTTCAAGTGTGAGACGGCGTTTGCCAGGTTGTGGCAGATTCGATAGACATGGGCGGACGCTATCAAGGCGAACAGGAATGACAAGTCCCATCCGAGTGTTAGTGGTCGACGATACGGCAATTTATCGCAAGATCGTCAGCGACATCTTGCGTGAATTGCCCGGGGTCGAAGTCGTCGGCACGGCGGTGAACGGGCAGATCGCGCTCGAAAAGATTCGCGAACTAAAGCCCGACGCCGTCACGCTCGATGTGGAAATGCCTGTCCTTAACGGCGTGGAGGTTCTCCGCGAGTTGCGTCGCGAGCGCAACTCGATCCAGGCTATCATGCTGAGCGCGTTCACTAGCGAAGGAGCGGAAGCAACCACCCAGGCGTTGCGATTAGGAGCGCTTGATTTCGTGTTGAAACCCACTGGCGATAGCCCTGCCGAAAGCAACGCCTGGCTGCGAGCGCGCTTGAGCGAACGGATCGGCGCCTTGATCGCCAGTCGTGCTGCCGGCGCCGCGCCGACCTCCAGCGCGCCGCGCGTCGATCCGCCGGTCAGTCGGCGCGTTGTCGTGCCAATGGCAGCCGTCGGGACGACCCGACCGGAGATTGTCGTGCTGGGCATTTCCACCGGCGGTCCGGAAGCGCTCAACAAGTTGCTCCCGCAATTGCCTGCGGACCTGGCCGCGCCGATTTTGCTCGTGCAACATATGCCGCCGCTCTTTACCAAATCGCTCGCCGATGATTTGAATCAGCGTTGTAAGCTGAATGTCTTCGAGGCGGTCGATGGCCACATCGCCAGGCCCGGCGAGGTCATCATCGCGCCGGGCGGAAAACAAATGAATGTCGAGAAGAGCGAATGGGGCCCAGTGATTCGTATCACCGACGACCCGCCGGAAAACAGTTGCCGACCAGCGGTCGATTACCTATTTCGCGCGGCGGCCCATCATTACGGCCAGGCCGTCCTGGCGATCGTCATGACAGGCATGGGCAACGATGGCACGCTCGGTTGCCGTTTGCTGAAGCGGCGCGGCGCGCAGATCATGGCGCAGAACAAGGAATCGTGTGTGGTGTTCGGCATGCCGAGTTTGTTGGTCGAGGAAGGCCTGGCCGATGTGGTCGGACCGATCGGGGAGATCGCTCGCGAAACCATCGAGCGCGTGGGACAGGGAGTGCCAGCATGAAGCTTTCATCCCAAGAAGTCGCGCAGGTGTCGTCGCTGGTGATGGATCTGTGCGGCATTATGCTCGACGAATCCAAAGGCTATCTTATCGAGAGTCGACTGGCGCCACTCACGACAGAGTTCGGCTGCGCCAGTTATAGCGACCTGGTGACGAAGGCCCGCGTGCAGCGCGATACACAATTGCTGACGCGGATCATCGATGCCATCACCACCAACGAGACGCTGTTCTTTCGCGATGGGTCCCCCTTTGAAGCACTGCAACACAAAGCGCTCCCTGAATTGATCGATGCCAAAGCGAAGTCGGCCTATCCCAAACGCCTGCGCGTTTGGTCAGCTGCCAGCAGCACCGGACAAGAAGTGTATAGCCTGGCGATGACGCTGTCGGAACTCGTTCCGCAGATTCACACTTGGGATGTGCAGATCCTTGGCACCGACATTTCCGACGCCGCGTTGCGCCAGGCGAGTAGCGGCACCTATAGCGCCTTCGAAATCGAGCGGGGCATGAAACCGGAGTTATTGTCGCGCTACTTCACGCGGCAAGGTCAGCAATACAAAGTGAAGGATGAGCTGAGAGCGCTGTGCAATTTCAAACGGCTCAACTTGCTCGAGCCCTTCGCGGTGAGTGGTCCCTTTGATGTGATTTTCTGTCGCAACGTGGTGATCTATTTCACCGCCCAAGCGCGGCGCGATATTTTTCAGCGTCTGGGTAATACGCTCACGCGCGATGGTTATTTGTTCGTCGGTTCGGCGGAATCGCTGTCCGATCTGGGGCCGCGTTTTCAACCGCAGCACCATTGCCGCTCGATCTATTACCGTCCCAACCTACCACCGCAAGAATTGGTTTCCCTGGCTCAGCGTTGAGTCATGCAGGGAATAGGCAGTCGACAGCGAGCGCTTCCAATGGTAGCGCTCCACGAAAAAGCCCCAGCGAAGTAGAACTTCACTGGGGCGAAAATGTCGATCGGCACGGTTGGACGCAATGCTTACTGAATGCCTGCGTTGTTGGCATTGTTGTTGGCGTTGTTGTTGGCACCGCCACCTGTGGTCTGCGTATTACCGTTGGAGAAGTTGAACGTCTGCACTTCACCAATCTGCGAGAAGAACGGCAGGGCCGTGATACGAACATAACGTCGATCGGCCGAAATTACCGCTGTCGAGGTCATGTTGGCACCTTCAGGCAAGGTGGTGATCTGCGGACGATAACCCACCGCGCCGCGGCGTCCCAAACCCCAGCGACCTTGCTGTTGCGCCAAACGCATGCTGATCGCGTAATCACGCAAGGCGTCGTTCTGCGAAGTGGCGGCGTCGAGTTGTTGGGCAAGCACAGCACGCGTTACACCGAGTTGCACCTTGGCAACATTGGCGACTTGCGTCTCGGCGAGCGCTTCTTTGCGGCGACCGTTCTCCAAATCGAAGACCACCATCGCGTCTTTATCACCCAATGGAATCTGGGTCCGCACGTGATCTTGCTTGTCGGTGTTGTAATGGGTGTAGATATCGACCGTCACCTTGCCGGAGGTTACCTTGCCCCACACACGCTTGACGAGCATCCGGTATTGGCCCGAGAAACCCTCGGGGCAGACGTACGTTTCGGATTGTCCTTCGGCAGAAGCTTGACGGGCGAGGCTATCGCCGATCAACACGCCGCCAGCGGTGGAACGAGGCATGCGAAACGAGCAGATCGAACCGCTCGGCTCTTCGATCATCAAATCGATATCGGCGTCGCCGGTCCAAGTTACCTTTACGAAGCAATCGCGAACCAATGCCTTGTTAAGAGCGGTTTCAAATTGCTTGGCTTCGGTCAGGCGTTGCTCGTCGTGCAACTGCTTGAGGGTGTCCTTGGCGGCATACTTAGCCTTGTCGGCCACGGAGCTTTGCTCCTTCGACCAGGCCTGACTCAAGATACCAACGCAGGCCCATTTGATGCCTTCGACATTCTTCAACCGCTGTGCAATTTCCAAACCTTGGGTGTAAGGCTCGGGACGCATCGGTTCGAGGCTGGAAACATCGCGGAAGATTTGCAAGGCGCGCTCATCCAGTCCCAAACGGACCATATAGAGTGCGACGAGCATCATGTCTTCCGGCGTGCGACTGAAATCGACCGCCGACATCAGCGTCCGTTCGAGTTCTTTGCTGTCCGCGCCGCTCAGTTGCAGCGCTAGGCTCATCGCCTCGTACATCCAAGGTTGGGCTTGGCCATGCTTGAGAGCGGACTGAATCATGGCGACCGCTTCGTCGAACTTTTCCGCCTTCATCAGTTGGCGAGCTGTTTCGCGCACGGAGTCCGCCGCGACTTTGTCGTTCTGGGCGAAGTAGGCGTCCCAAGCTTGTTGGGCGGTCATTCCTTTTTCGATCACAACATTCAAGCGTTCGGCCTTGAGGTCTTTCACTTGAGGACGAACGACTTCGGGCTTTTCGACGATCGCTGTCGGAACCGTTTGGACGGGCTTGTTACCAAGCGAGAGGTCTTCTTCGACAGCGAACACGCCACCGCCTAGACCACCACCGCCCAAACCACCACCGCCACCACCAAAGCCGCCACCACCGAGGCCGCCACCGCCACCACCACCACCGAGGCCGCCACCGAAGCCACCACCGCCACCTAAGCCACCACCCAACTGAAAGGGATTAGCTTGGGCACCGCTGGAGATCGGCAACACCAGGTCAGCGACCGGATAAACCTTCGTCTTCAGGCTGGTTTCCGCTTCTTCCTTGGTAGTGATGACGAGTACTTCGTCTTTCACGACGTAGCTCAGACCATGATCCTTCAGCATCAAACGCAGCGCCGAGCGGAGGGAAATACCTTTCAAGCTCTTGGTGATGAGAGTGTCCGTGCCAATGCTGGCGTCGGCGAGGGCCCGATCATCCATCACGATGGGGATCTCGTGGTCGTCTTTCAGACGATTGACGACTTCCGAGAGCGGGGCTTCGAAGAATTCAAAGTTGCGCGCTGGTTGGTCGAGCGCCTCGAAGATGCGTTGCTCGGACGAACCGGGCTTGGCGAGGTCGATCGAGGCGTACTTTTTGCGCTTGAGGGTAATGTCTTCCCACACGGCTGGATCGGGATACACGATCGGTGGCTCGTCCGGGAACGGAACTTGCGATTCTTCCACCAAGGCGAGCACATCGTAGAAGCCTTTTTGACGCTTCTCAAAGATTTCGTTGATGCGCGTGATCGAGCGGATATTGCGAGCATGCCAGACTGCGACGCGGGTCGCTGGGACATCTTCGAGTTTACGGGCTTCATACGCGACCACTTCTTCGGCTTCGCGATACTTGGCTTCCTTCATCAGCGACTCAAACCGCGCCATCAACTGCGTCACGCGTTCCTGCTTCCGGAACGTCTCTTCGACCAGACGCAATGTAGCTTTCGCCTGCGCGACGCGGGCTTGGTCTTCTGCCTGTTTTTGCGTGAAGACGATTTCAAAGTTGGCGACTTCTTTAATCGCCGATTGCAGTTTGCCTTCCAGTTGGCTACGCGTCTCGGGATCGAGTTCGGGAGCCGACATCACGCTTTGCAGCGCGAGCTTAAGATTGTTCTTCGCAGCTTCAGGGCTTTCCATCATCCCTCGGCGAGCCTCGATGAGTTCGTTCTCGACCATCGTCTTGATCAATTCGGATTGCACCTGACGACGTTTGATTTCGTCACCCAGTTGCGCGCCTTGATCTTTCTCAAAAGCATCCAGGAGCGAACCATCGACTTCACCCGACGAGCCGCCGAGTTTCAGATCGGCATCTTGACCATTGCCCGCAGGCACGGCTGGCTGAGCGGCAGGAGCGGGAGCAGGTCCCGGCGCGACTTCTTCCGCGACGGGATCTTGCAAAGCAACTTCGCGAATTGCCAAAGCTTGTGGGTTTTCCGGGTCGCGTTGAATCGCGAGATCCGCCGCCGACTTGGCACCGGTACGATCGCCTGAGGCGAGCGCGGCGCGACCGAGCTTGGTGAGTTCCTCGGCGCTGTTGGTCATCATGCGACCCGCTTCACGCAGGCCAGCCGAGCCAACAGTCGGCAAGGTCATACCGCCATCTTTCTTGGAAACGGCCACTAATTCCGGCAAGAAGGCGAAATCGATGTTGGAAGGTTCGGCAGCGACCGCCCAGCTCAATTGAACCGGCTTGCCAGCAACTTCGGCTTCCATCCCAATGCGCAAATCACCACGATTGGCCAAATCGCCAATCAGGATCGAATCGCGATCACCACGCAGCGGCGGCAATTGTTGCGGATAGACATGGGCCATTTCGGCCGGCAGCTTTACATTGGTTGGATAGAACACTGGTGTTTGCGCCGCCTTGGCGAGCATCACACCGAATTCTTGCGACGAAGGTTGAGCTTCGGTATCGATGTACAAGTTGCCGCCGGTTTGATTGGCCAGTGCGGCGAGCAATTGCAGATCGCGCGACGGACCAATCGCATAGCTGGTGACCGGCAAGCGCGCGTCGACCAATTGCTTGGTGGCGTCGACAAACTTGCTCGAACCGAGGACTTGGGCTTTGCTCACACCATCGCCGATGTATACCACGGCGCGGCTGGCATTGGTGCTATCGCTGAAGTTGCTGACCGCCGAGCTGAGCGCTTTGACCATATCGGTCGAGCCCAGTGGTGTGCGTGCCGACAATTTCGCGAGCGCAGCTTTCATCTCCGCGCTATCGGCGGTGACGAATTTATCCGTCAGCGCGATCGCGTCGATATCGACCGCCACCAACTTCACGCGATCGTTCTGCCCGAGATTATCGAGCATCGATCGCAAGGCAGCAAAGGAATCGTCGCGATAAAGGCCGGTCTGACTCGCCGACGTATCCACCATCACGACAATATCGTGCGTCGCCGACGCGGCCGTTGCAGGCGGCGTGAGGCTCAGCGCGAAGTGTGTCGCGCCGGACGCTTTGTCGTAAGTAGCTAGACGTGCCGCCTCTTGACGGGCGGGGGCCGGTGGGGCGGCAAGAATAGCCGCCGTCAGAGCCAGATTGATGGCTGGCGCAAAGACCGCCAACAGGTGCTGACACCGCTTGGACATGATTAGAAACTCCACGGAAATCGTTCGAGCAGATAATCCAGGTTCCGTTCTGCGATCACCTGCCTTGCCCTTACTGAATAGGCTATCGGCGCAGAATCACCGACAGCGACCTTTATTCTATTCACGCAGTCGTGGATACGCTACACAAAAAATTGAAAATAGGCAGTTGGGATAAGAATAGGGCATTTCAACGCCGGCTTGCGTGCGTCCTATTGTGCGGCTTCCAACCATCGCCAGAGAAATGCCGCTGCTAGCACGAACCAAGCCTCGGAGGGGTGACTCCGAGGCTTGGGGATGGACAACTTAACCGTTTTCTCGGCAAGCATTTAGGTCGTTAGCGATTGGCTCCGCCGACTTCCAGTTCAGCCACATCATGACCACCCAGGCGGGCCAGCCAGAGCGATGCGGAGTCCAATTGGCTCGCCAGGCTGCGAAGCGAACGGGCCAAAGTCAGCAAAGCGTCGCGATTTTGAACCGAGTTCTCCACAATGGCTGGTGGGGCGACCGGTTCGGCGACGCTATCACGCCAGTTGTAATCGCAATCCCAACCGCAATGATCATCCGCCAAACGGAAGCCAGCACTGGTCGAATTCGCGGCGATCGTCGCCAACGGCGGTTGCGACAACCGGCGTTGTTCTTCGATGCGCTCCCAGGCCAGTTCCGAAGCTTCGATCATGTCGGCGACCGAAATCTGCGCGGCGAAGGCTTCGCCCATCGCAATCGCTTCATTCGCCAAATTCACGCCATCGGTGACCAGTTGCGATTCGAGCGCGCTCTGCAAGCTTTCCTGCACCAAGGCAGGTGAACGGAGCGGACGTGCGGCCACAATCTCTTCGAGATCGAACTCGCGGACGGGCTCGTAGTTGAAATTATCGCGCAGGTAATCGGTGGTGCCGTAGCCAGAGAATTCCGACTCGTACGCTTCCGGCGACGGGTAATCGCTGGTGGTTTCCGGGGCGATGCTGTCAGCGGAGACCGGTTCCTCGGAAGCCGGTTCGTCGGCAACTGGTTCAGCAACGACTGGTTCAGCAGCCACTGGTTCGTCGCTGCCAACGTCGGTCGCGAAAGGTTCTGCCGATTCTGCCGAATCAGTCGATTCTTCGGCCGCGGTGTCATCCGTGGCGTAAGGCTCGTAAGCTGGTGCGTCGGCGACATCCGCTTTGTATTCGCGGGGATCGACTTCCGTGATGACTGGCTTCGCGGAGGCGGCGATAGTGTTGGTCGCCAGATCGCGGAAGCTCTCGAACAGATCGTCGTAGGCGTTCGTGACGGGCTCCGGTGGAACCGAAGTCTCCGGTCCAAACGTCTCAAAGTCTCGCCAATCTTCGACAATTTCATCGCCTACGACGATCGCATCGGCAGCCACTGCGGGGTCGGGAGTTCCCCAGGAGTCGGCCGCTTCGGCATCGGCATAGTCGTCGAAATAGTCAGGATAGGGCAAGAGTCCAAATAAGTCGGCCGGATGTACCGGCGTAACAGGGGGTGTACAAACCGCGCTACGCGCGACGGTCTGACTGTGTGCGGTGCCAGCCAGGAGCAACGGCCCGGCCAAAGCAGTCAACAACACAGCTAAAGCGAAACTGGAGCGATTCATTCGCTACGTCCTCCAAAACGTTAAGGTCCGTCCCACAGGTGGCCAAAGCCATGCCACCTAAAATGTAAAGAGCGTCTGGCAAACCCAGCAGAAGCCAGAGAGTTAGCAAGCTAGTGAAAAGTATCGGAACGGGCAATTTGCGCTCATTAGATAAACAGCGAGCTATGCAAAATCCTTAACGCCTGACTGTCAGATAGTGCGGCGGACAAGATTTCACCGCTCGTGTGCATCGCGCGGGGTGTGACGGTCGCGACATGGACTCCACGTCACCGCTCGCCGTGGGAGAGGTCGCCGTCTTAGCGGCGGGCGAGGGTCACTTCGTACGAAAGGCGGGTCGCCGGCATCCCGACCGCTTCATTCCCATTTAAAAGAAGTCACGAACGCAGTGTTAAAAACGGCACAGAAGATAGACACGCAATACACAAGACACAAAGGAAAAATTGCGACTGGCGGGGAGAATGGCAAGTGGATGCGAGAACAGTGGTGAGTTACAACAACGCGACAGGGCACGAGAAACAATCCTTTGAGTTCTGATCGCGCCTTCCAATGCGAGAGTTCCCTATCTTGGAATGTTGGTCATGGAACAGCCGAACCAACCACCAAAACCGAAACACCTTGCGGATCGCTCGCGACCACGAGACACACACCGTGAGCGTAACGATAGGTTGAAGTTGACGGGGTTCGCGGGAATTTTGCTCTGCTGCATTCTCGTCATCGTGGTAGGAACTGCAGTCTTCGTCGACATTGTGTTCCAGGGGGACAATTCCTCAGCGCGGAAATCGACGGCGAATTAATGATGAAGGAAGGGCTATTCTGGATGCGGCTGGGTATGGCGGGCGTCGGCATCGCGTCACTGATTGCAGCGGTCGGTTGTCTGGTCGTTAGGCATCGCACGCATCCCATCATGATCATGGTCCATCAGCTCGCGGCTGTGGGACTTGGGATCCTCGGATTTGTGCTCCTCATGTTCGCTTGGATTGGAAAAGCTGCCATCGCGCCCTGAGCCCGGCGAGGAACATCGGTAGATCGAGCAGGATATTGGCCGCGACAAACGCCAACCCGAGCCAACACCCTTCGCGGACGAACTTCGTTCGCACAGTGCGAAAGTACAGCAAGGTGTCGAGCACTGTCGAGATCGTCAGCACCACACCAATCAAACTCTCGAACTTGGTGCGATCATGCTCGCGGAACTACAGCAAAGCAAACGCCCCGCAAAACGTCGTGAGCCCCGAAAGGAAGCCGAACAAGCAGAGACGACTGAGCTTATTCATGATGCTCAGCGCGCCGCGTAAGCCTCTAAATATTCGCCCTCGTCTTCCTGGCTCATGTTGTCGAAGAAGATGCGCTCCCACGCGCAGCTTGCCGCTCCGGCGCGCACCAGGCGGCCATCCTTCGCTAATATCTGGATGCCAGTTAGGTTGATACCGTCCGGCGAGCTATTTCGATATTCCAACTCAACATAGGCTCCGTAACGATCGACGCGCGACGGCTGCGTGGCGGCGATCACCTCCTCCACATCTTGTCCCA
>JBGSHH010000717.1:0-17453 GCA_041752355.1 Pirellulaceae bacterium
CGACGAGACCGACAACTCGGCCATCCGCAAGGTCCCCGATTACGGCGATTATCGGAGAAGGATGTGACCTTCTATTGCTAGAAATCTCTTCTGGAGAGCGAATACGAAATAACACACGTTGATTGCAGCTGTCATCAAGGATGCTCAATTCGTGGAACAAACAATAGAATTGCTGCAATTGTCTGGAGCCAATAATATCACAGAGTTCTGTGGTGAGGTCACTTAGCTGCACAGGCTGTTTCAGGAATCCAGGTTTTGCGCCGGAACGCGCAATGCTCCACCGGCATCGCGGGTGAGCCGCAACTTCCTCAAGTAGTTGCTCGAAGGATGATTGCCTTCGAACTGCCCAGCCAAGTTTGGGGCGTAGCGCGAGATCGGAAAGCTGCGCGACACCCAAAAAGCCCGCATGGATTTCGACCCGTGAGTCGCGCTGGCTCTGCATGGTAAGCGAACCGAGACCGATGGGAAAATCGATAATGTCGGTATTGTCATTTTCATCAAGGTTGCGGCGATGAGAAACGTCGCCAAACCTGGCACTATATGGAAATAGATCGCCGATCCAGCCACTTATGATTTCGGATTTCGCGCATATTCCCCCTCTTCGCTTGTAAACCATCTGCTCCCAAAAACCTGGATTCGGTTTGCCTTGGGCGGCTTTAACAAACTGAGTGATGATCGAACGCAAGCGTCGAGCCCAATGCGACAATCCGAGTTCATCAATGTATGGCAGCATTGTGTTGATCTTCCGCCAGTCGCCAATCGTACCTTCAAGGGTTATTGACGGAAAGCCGCAAATGGCCATCGCATCAAATACCGATAGATAACGGTTGAGGCCGAGGAGCAGCGTTAAATCAAATGTCGCCTGATCAACGTGAGTCGTCGTACTGAAGCTTGTTGTGAATAGTCCCTTCAGCTCCTTTGGCAGGAATTCTTTTGCTTCGGTCGCGGCCTGCGCGATGAGTTGATCCCAGGGCGACTCGGGTGAGCCGAAGGGAAAGTCTTCTGTGGAGACCAAAAGCGCGTGTCTTGACTCCGGTAATTCCTGATGCCCGCCGGAAAGAAAGCGCCTGCCACTGGCGTAGAGGTGTTCGGATATGCCCTGCAGAATTGTGCACCAAATCATATCCGGCGAAAGGCAGAGCGGGCGATGTTGATCGAACGCAAGCTTTGCGGCCGCAATAAGTGGATTTGTGGACACGTGACGAACGAGATCGCTGGAATAGTCGGAACATGCCTCCGGACGCGCGCCGATTCTTCCTTCAATATGAACATTTGATTTCACCGTTGATAGCGGCGTGGTCGCGATATCAACATCCGAAACCCGAAATGTCACTCCAGGTTGTTGCGTTTCAAGCGGAGATATGGGCATAAAATGCGTCTCTATAGCATTGCGTTGATTAGTTGCGGAATCATGCCATCCCAAAGCCTAACTGCCGATATGATTGATTGAAAGCCACGGCGGACGTTTTCACCGTCCCTCCTTCACCTCTCCACCACATCCATCGCGCCTTCCGCGTCAAAGATCCGCTCGAAGCGGCGGCGGTTTTCGAGTGTGAAATGGGCGGCGTCTTGGCGGAGATCGTCGGGGTTGGGGTATTGGAACAAGAAGGCGAGCTTGCGGAGTTCGGCGTTGTCGTCGGGAAGGTCGTGGCGGGCGGTGGTGTTCATTAACCGCAGGCGGGCTTCGATACTCCGCAAAAAGCGATACGACGTGTGCAGGAAGCTGGCGTCTTCTTCGCCCAGGATGCCGAGCCGACCCAGCGCAGCGATGCTGCCGAGCGTGCCGGTGGCGAGCACCTCGGGATGTTCGGCGGCCTGTTTGAGTTGCAGCATTTCAACGATGAACTCGATATCGACCGTGCCGCCGGTGCCGCGCTTCAGGTTGCGCGGCGTGGCGGAATGTTCCATGCGCATCCGCATCCGGCGTATCTCGTCGGCCTGTTCCGGCGTCCAAGGGCGAACGGTGATCGCGTCGTGCACCAATTGCGAGACTTGCGATTGGGCGAGATCCGAGCCATAGATCGGCCGCGCCTTGCAGAGCGCTTGCCGCTCCCAAAGCTGGCCGGTGCCTTCAACGAAGTATTTGGCGAATTCCTCGAACGAGATCGCCAGCGGGCCACTGCGGCCGGTCGGTCGCAAGCGGACATCGACTTCGTACAGCTTGCCATAGGGGCCAAGTTGACTGGCGACTTTGACGATGCGCTGCGCGAGTTGGCTGAAGAAATGTTGGTTGGTGGTGGAGGCATCGCGGCGACTGCGCTGCCGATGTCGCGTTTGGCCATCGGACTCGTACAGAAAGACCAAATCGACATCGCTGTGATAGTTCGGCTCGCGGGCACCCAACTTGCCGAGCGCCAGAATCACCAACTGACTCACCTGCCCTTCGCGGGGGCGATTGACGATGATCGGCTCGCCATGTTTATCGACCAGTTTTTCATATTCCCGCTCTGCGATCTGACGCAGACAAACTTCGGCGATGTCCGACAGGGCGCGATGCGAAGCAGGCAAATCTTCTTTGCCTAGGATGTCGCGGACGCCCACGCGCAGGTGCATGGAATTCTTGAAGCTATGCAGGATCGGATCGATATCTTCCGCCGCGCGACACAAGTCGCTGAGCATCTCTTCGAGTTGCGGCAGCGTCGGCAGCTTATCCAGTACCAGCGAATCCATCAGCTCGTCAATCATGCCGGGGCTGGTCGTGAGCAGGCCGCAGAGATAAGGACTCGACGCGCAGAGCGTCACGTACAACCGCAGCGACGGAGGATTGAAGCTGAACAGTTCCCACAACACCCCTTTGCCGCCGATCGAATCGCTCACCTGACTGAGGCTGCGCAACGTGAAATCGGGATCGGGTGTGAGCGCGACTGCGGCCAGCAATCGCGACGCAATCGCCGCCAGAAAGTGACGACAACGGCCTGTCGAGAGAAAGGCAACCTTTTCCGTGCTGAGCGCCATTAAGTTGCGATAGGCGTCGGGGATATCGACAAAGCCATACTTCGCAAATACCGCGTGGATGCTGGCGTCGCTGGGTGCCGGATCGAGGACGAGATCGACTTCCGGTTCGGCGGCGCTGTCATCGCCAAAGGCGGAGTGCAGCAAGTGATTGAGAATCTTACGATTGAGTTCGGTCTTTTGTTTGTAGTCGGCTTGAAACGCGGCCAGTGCGGATTGATGCGGCGTGCCAATATATCCCAGACGCACCGCCAACTTGCGCAGCTCCGCATCGGTTTCCGGCAACGTATGCGTTTGCAGATCGAACATAATCTGCAGGCGATGCTCAATTTGCCGCAAAAAAGTGTAGTTTTCCTCCAAGAGGGTCCGCTCTTGCATGGTGAGGCAACCGGCTTGTTCGAGCTGCGCGATGGCGTCGAGCGTGCCAGGGACGCGAATGCGCGGCAGGTCGCCTCCATTAAGCAGTTGCAAGAACTGAATGGCGAACTCGATATCGCGAATGCCACCGTGTCCCGACTTCACATTGCGCGTATCGGCTTGTTCGCGCTCGGCACGATGCTCGATGCGGCGCTTGAGCGCTTTGATGCCCGTGATATCGGCCAGCGATAAGTAGCGGCGATAGACCCAGGGCTCGAGTTGCGAGAGGAACTCGCGACCGAGCGCTAGATCGCCTGCCATCGTGCGGGCCTTCACGAAGGCTTGACGCTCCCAGGTGCGCCCCAGGACATCGTAATAGTGCAAAGCGCTATCGCGCGAAATCACGAGTTGGCCTTGCGCGCCTTCGGGCCGCAACCGCATATCGACGCGATAAGCGAAACCGAGGTCTGTCGTTTCGGTCAACAGCTTGATGACTTGCTTGGCAACGCGATCGAAAAACTCTTGGTTGCTTGTCGCACGCTGGCCATCGGTCTGGCCCTCACCATCGTAGAGAAACACCAAGTCGATATCGCTGGAGTAATTCAGTTCCACGCCGCCCAGCTTACCCAGCGCGAGGACGACGAAGCGCGCTGGCTGGCCATCAGGACGGCGCGGCAGCCCGCGCGTTTCGCTCACCTTGCTCTGCGCCGCTTGCACGGCCGCTTCGCAGATGGCGTCGGCAAGGTAGGAGATTTGCTTGGTAACGATATCGATCCGCTGCTTCTTCACGACGTCGCCATAAGCGATGCGCAGCGTCTCGCGCTGCTTATAACGACGCAAGGCGGTCAGAACGGCTTTTTCATCCGCCAGCGCCGCGACCTCGCGACAAATCTCCCGCACCAAGACGTCCCGCGCCACAGGCTGGCCATCGGTGACGCGGAGCAAATCAAAACTTTCCGGATCGCGCACCAACAGATCGCTGAAATACTGGCTCGTGGAAAACATCGTCAGCAGGATCGGCAGCGCGTCGGGATCGCGTTCGAGCAGCCCACCGAGACTAAGCGGACTGCGCGAAGCGGCGATATAGCGTTCCAAGTTCCGCAGCGCCATATCGGGATCGCTCACCAATGGCAAGTGCGTCGCCAGTTGATCGCAGAGCACCACCAGCAAATCCAGTGTCAGCCCGCTCTCGCTGATCGCCAGCAAATGACCATGGGCCGCTTGCCGATCATGAATTCCCCAGGCCGCGAGCGCTTCGTGCGCGGCGGAAGGCTGATCGAGCCATTGAACCAAACGAGCAATTTCCATAGACGCCCAACGAGCAAAGAATCGCGTGAACCGGATTGCTCTATTCTAGGCAAAAATGCGGTGCGCCGCGACTGGAAACAACTCGGCGTAGCCTAAGAACGCCTATCGGACTTTTTATTGGCCAATGAATGGGCGATGTTCTGAGCCCCGGCCTGCGCGACGGTCGTCACATCGTGGCACCCTGCAAACGCTTCGCCCTTGACCAGGAGGCGATCACCGAAGACGAGCAAGTAGGCCTGATCGAGATTGGAAATGCCCACGCCCCAGCCTGCATGCTTATGCAACAGGGCGATTACCGCGCGCAGCCAGACTTCCGAGAAAACCTGTGGATCATAGACCTGTACGTACTGATACAACTCCTCGTCGTTGGACATGTCCTCGACCACCCAAAACTTGAGCTTGGGCCCGGTGCGGTTGATGAGATCGAGGTCTTCATAGCCGGTAGGTCCAAACTGTTGGCAGACTTCCACGAGATCGGCGCGCATATCGAAGAATTCGTCAAGGGTTACTTCGCCGCCGGGGTTGGGATTGTAGATATGGCCGTCTGTGAATTGAATGATGGGAATCATCGCGAGTCGGTTCTCAAGAGTTGATGGGAGAGCACCATTGTCCATGAATCCCCAAGCCGAAAGCCCTTTCCGCGCGCCGAGGGCTGATCGAGCCATTGAACCAAATGAGCAATCTCCATCGAAGATCAACTAGCAAAAGCCGCGAAAAACAAGATCACTCCATTCTAAGGGGAAATGCAGGTCGCCGCGACGGCACAAGTCATCCGGACTCGCCCGCCAAGGCGCTTCGGATATATATTCGTATCGTATCGATATCGTTGCATTGCGTCTGGAACAGTTTAACAACCGCTTCGTCCGGCATCGTTAGTGCGCCCAGCAGAATGTGCTCTGCGTCCACAACCTCGCTATCTAGTTGTCGCGCCTGCTCCATCGCCTTTTCGATCCCACGTTTGAAACCGGTGGGAAACGTTGTTGGCAATTGCTCGGTAGCCGACTTTTGCAACCGATCCACGTCGATCCCCGTCGCAGTCAGCAGTGCACGGGCATCCGGCGAAGTCTCAAGCACGCCGAGAACAATGGACAGGCTACTGATGTAGTCGTGCTTAGATTGTTCGGCAATGCGATTGGCGGTGGCCAGACTTTGACGTGCAGATTCGGTGAATCGATCATACATGGGCCGTTGTCACTTCGCGTCGGAATAATGAACGACAGGAATATAGGTGATGCGTTGAACCAATTAGGGAGTCCTATCTTCCGCCAACTCGCAAACTAGTCGCCGTTGGGAAGTTCGTAGTACCGCTGCCCTCGTAGCCTTCGAAAATGCGGTGCGCCGCGAGACTATTCATCTGCTGGAGCGGCGGCTTCCGGAAGTGTCCGGACGTAGTCGCCGTTGGGAAGTTCGTAGTAACGCTGTCCATTGATGGTATAAGACATTCGGCACGCCCAACCGCCGGCTTTCTTCCTGCGCCTCACGAACTGCGGAGCGGAAGATTGCCATGTATTCATCGAATTTGCGATACGTTTCGATGCTGATATTGGAGTCGGACATTATGCGTTTGATTGTAAGAAGTCCTATTGGTTTAACAGTGAATAACCATTCCAACCATAGTGCCGCTTGCGCTTCGACTCGGGAAGTCGGACGATGATGTCGCATCGGGAGAGATCCTGGGGGGCATCCGTCAGCAACCGCACGAGCAGCGCTTGAAAGCTTTCGATATGCAGATCGAGTGCAAAGAAGTGCACTCGATCTGCTTCAAACATCAAAGCTCCCTGCGCTACTGCCTGCTGCGATTGATCCGCCAACTTGATCTTATAGCCGAAGTTGTTGCTGTCGTGGGAGAACTCGTCGCCCAAGAGAGCTAATGAGCCGCAAGTTATATGGTCGAGCCTCGCCACGATCCACGATGAGATTTCATGCAGCGTCAGCTTACCTAGCGCGGGATGTGCCGCTTGGAGCGCATCGTGAAAGGTAGGGTCGTCGCGTTCGCGACTGCCTGGATGTGGTCCGCCTTCGCGCAACGACCACTCATAGCCTTCGAATAGAAACTTAAGCGACATCGCTGGACCACTCCCGAAATGCTCATGCCTCGCCGGACACGACTACGACGCCTTCGCGCCGTGCCCACAATGCACACACGTTCTGCTCGGCTGCGTCTTGGAGAAATGTCGTGCGAACCAATGGGCGTATTCTGGCCGATTGAATGGTTTGCCGCACTGGGGACACTTCACCCGATCGATGGCAAAGCTTAGAGCGAGACACCCGAAGATAATAAACCACCCCAAAGTGAACAGTATCTGGAACCCAGACTCTGTCCCCGCGATGGCGGCAACGAAGCTCAAGAATACCGAGGCGAAGCCAGTAATCCCCATCATCATCGCGGCGATGTTCAGTTGATGGATGTGACGTAGCTTCATCGTAATTCCTGCTCGCTCAATCATCCGACATCCGCATCGTGAACTCGCGATCGGGAAAGTGCCTGGCGACAGCGTCCTTGATCTTCTCTTCGGCGGCGAGCGGATGATGCACGGTGTAGGAGAATTCCAGATGGCCGGGGCCATCGCCGAGACCTTCGAGCTTGCCGATTTTGAGCCGGTCGAGCTCGTGGACGACTTGCTCGCGGGCGGCGAAATCGGCCGGGGTTGGCACGCCTTCGTCCAGCAGGATCTCCACGACGATATACAGCATCGCATTCTCCCTCTCCTAGCCAGCCTCGCAGGCGAACGCCGTCACGCGCGTGGGCGCTTGGCTCAGCAACTTCGCCACCGTTTCGTCTTGCGAGAACTGGGCCAACCTGGCGTCGAGTTCCTGCATCGAAAAGAACTCGATCACTTTGGCTGGCTCGCCACCGCGCGTTTCACCGAAGTAGAGATTCACGCAGAGCGCTGTGTCGTCGTCCTCGTTCGTCGCGCTGATTTGCCGTGTCAGGCCGAGACATTGATAGCTGATTTCGTCCCAGTCGACCGACGAACCACCACGAATATCGGTGAATGCGTCGATATGATGTGGCCGCCCGGTGCAGAGTTCCAACATCACGCCATCGTCGGCATCGATGATTTGAACTTCGCGACAGAAGCGCGCAAAGGCTTCGACAACCTCGCGGGCTGTGGAGGGAAGCGATTTGACGAAGGGATTAAACGCGTCGGCGAAAATCGCAATGGCTTCAAACTCATTCACGGCAGGCATAGCATTCCTCGTGTCGATGGTGATACCACTCATTGAACGGTATTTTCGCCCGACGTTCAAGCGCGCAGCGATGTCGACGCAATCTAGGCCGCGCCCACATGCCAACACACGCCTGCCAAGTCGATGAAGTTGACTTCGCGCCCCCAGGGGAATGTCGTGGGAGGCTTAATGCGCACACCAGGGAACCTATCGGCGAGCTGCTTAGGTTCGATTTCGGCCCACCAGGCATCCAGATCGGGGACCTCCAGCTTGAGCATCAATTGCTCCGCGAAGGCGGCGTTGTGGTAGTTCTGCAAGATGAACCTCGCAGCGCCGTGTTGAAAGCCAACATAATCGCCCCCTTCCCACAGTTCGACAAAGCCGAGTTCGCGGAACAACGCGCGGCTTTGCGCGAAGTCCAAGCCGCCGGGGATGAAAGGGAGGAGAGCGGTGGGAGTTAACATTCGTGTGACTCCAATACTGAATCAAACGGCCGATTTCTTAAACGGCAGGCGGGAAGCCTACCCCACGCGAGGCTCTTGCTGCGACATGCAATGAAAACTCCCGAGGCCCCAAATGAGATCGATCGAATCGCAGCCGATGACTTTACGAGCGGGGAAAAGACGTTGCAGTGTCACGATGGCGACGGCATCGTGGGGATCGCCAAATTGTGGCACCAGCACCGCGCCGTTGGCGATTAAGAAGTTGCAATAACTGCAGGGCAAGCGCTGCTCGCCAACGAACTTGGGCTGCGGGATCGGTAGTGGAACAATGGTGAATGGTTCGTTGTCGCAATCGGTCAGTGCGGTGAGTTCACCCCACATCGCTTGCAGATCGGCGAAGCATTCGTCTTCCTCGTCGGTTGCAACCGCCGCGACAATCGTCGTGGGATTCACAAACCGGGCAAGCTGATCGATATGGCCATCGGTATCATCGCCCGGGATATCACCCTGCGCCAGCCACAGGATCTTATCGACCGCCAAATAGTCGCGCAGGTATTGCTCTGTTTGTTCGCGCGACAGTAGCGGGTTGCGATTGGGATTGAGCAGGCAGCGCTCGGTGGTGAGCAACACGCCGCGACCATTGTTCTCGATCGCGCCCCCTTCCAGGATGATTCCTGGCGAGAAGACTTTGCGCTGCTGAATTTCCGCGATCTGGCCAGGAACGGCGTTGTCGAAATCAAACGGCGGATACTTACCACCCCAGGCGTTGTATTGCCAATCGATGAGCGCCGGCGGCAAGCCATCGCCCACCAGGAACGTCGGACCATGATCGCGGCACCAGGCGTCGTTGGTGGGAATGTCGTGCAACGTGATGTTCGGCACGTCGCCCACCAGCGACCGCGCTTGCTCCATCACTTCGGGACCTCCGGCGAGCAAATGCACCGGCTCGTACTCAGCCAAGGTGCGCACGAACGCGGCGAATTGCGCCGGCACGTTTTCAAACTTGCCGGGCCAGCTCTCGCGATTGTGCGGCCAGGCGAGCCAGGTGGCGGCGTGCGGTTCCCATTCGGCAGGCCAGCGGTAACCGAGAGCACGCGGTGTGGAAGCAATACGTGTGGAAGGCATACTGGGCTGCATAACGCGTCAATCCAAATACCGCTTCGTCAAATCGCCATACGCATCGATCCGGCGATCGCGCAAGAAAGGCCAATGCGTCCGCACGACATCGATCTTGCCGCGCTGACAATCCACCAAGAGCAACTCCTCGCGCTCATGCGACGCCTTGGCGAGCAGCTTGCCATTGGGATCGGCCACGAACGACCCGCCCCAGAACTCTATCTCCCCTTCTTTGCCGACACGATTGGGCGCGCAGACAAACAAACCATTAGCGATCGCGTGGCTGCGCATCATCGTTTCCCAAGCGCTGTGCTGGGCTTCGCCGTATTCGGCCTTCTCGCTGGGATGCCAACCGATGGCCGTGGGATAGAACAGAAACTCCGCGCCAGTCAGGGCTGTCAGTCGAGCCGCTTCGGGATACCATTGATCCCAACACACGCACACACCGACCTTGCCGAACTTCGTCTCAAAGCTCTTAAAACCAAGATCGCCCGGCGTGAAGTAGAACTTCTCGTAATAAAGCGGATCGTCGGGAATGTGCATCTTGCGATAGACGCCTGCCGTGCTGCCATCGATGTCATACACCACGGCCGTGTTGTGATAGAGTCCCGCGGCGCGGCGCTCAAACAACGAACCGATCACCACCACGCCATGTTCCTTGGCGGCAGCGGACAACGCATTGCTGCTCGGTCCTGGGATCGGCTCCGCTTCGGCGAAGCGCGCGTGATCTTCGCTCTGGCATGGATATTGATTGTGAAACAATTCCTGCAAGCAAACGATGTTCGCTCCTTGCTGGGCGGCCGCCGCGATTTGCGCAAGCGCCTTGGCGACGTTGGGTTCTTTGGCCGGCGCGCAACTCATCTGCACGAGTGCAACACGGACCGTTTCGGGAGCTTGCGACATGCGATGCAACCTCGATAACGCCAAGGAAGTGTGATTCGCTCCCCACTTGAGCTTGGGAACGAAGACGAACGATGTTACCCTAGAACCTATGACTACGAAACCCGCCTTGGGGCTGTTCATTACCGGCACCGACACCAATGTCGGTAAGACCGTCGTGGCAGCGCAAATCGCCCGCGATCTTCACGATGCTGGCGTGCGCGTCGGTGTTTACAAACCAGCCGCCAGTGGTTGCGAGCGCGACACGCTGGGCGAGCTCGTTTCCAGCGATGCCGTGCTGTTGTGGGAAGCCGCCGGTCGCCCTGGCGAATTGGCGGCGGTTTGTCCGCAGCGCTTCGCAGCACCGCTGGCTCCTCATCTGGCGGCCAAAGCGGAAGGGAAAAAGCTCGACGCCGATTTGCTTCGCCTGGGTTTGCAATATTGGGCTACTCGTTGTGAGATTGTCCTCGTGGAAGGTGCCGGTGGTTTGCTTTCGCCACTGGGCGATGACGAATACATCGCCGATCTGGCCGCCGACCTGGGTTATCCCCTGGTGGTCGTCGGCGTGAATAAAATCGGCGTCATCAATCAAGTGCTGCAAACGCTTGTCGTGGCGGAAACGTGGCCCGAGCGCTTGGCGGTGGCAGGCGTGGTGCTCAATCACGTCACGTCGCCCGATGTGACGGCTGATCCGAGTCTCACGTCCAATCGCGTCGCCCTGGCCGCCCGTTGCATCCATCCGATTCTCGGCGAACTCGGCTATGAAGCGACTGCTTTCGATCGGGCCATCGATTGGCGCGGGCTGGCCATGCGACGAGCGGAAAGCTGAGGAGCATGCTCGCCTGACACTCAGGCTGACTGCGCTCCCAGCAAGCGCCTCAGAACGATCACCACCCGCTCAGCGAAGACCACGTTCACCACCCGCTTGGCGTTCACCGCCCGCTCGGCGAGGACCAATGGTGGACGCGCGGCGGGGGATTGCTCATCGAGCCCTGTTCGTTCGCGCGAAAAAATCGCGCCACCGAGTGTCGCCAACGCTGCCAGAGCGTCCCTGACAAGGCGGGTTCGGGAGTCGACTCGCGTTGCAGGCGGGCTTGGTTCTCAAGCCAATCGAGCCGCTCGCTCGCTTGCGACAGCGAAGTAAAACAACCGCAGTCTTTCCCGTCCTCGTTGACGAGGTGCCAGCCATCAGAATGTTGTTGGACTTGCATAGATGAGCTCCTAACTGTTCGCCTGCAATTATAGACTCGCGGCCGGTAAAACAACCAGCGAAATGTACGATTGCGGCTAGACGCATCATTCGTGTGGGCGAAATTTGCCCTCGGCGGTCGGATCGTGTTTACTACGAGCATGTTTACTTCGGGCAGGGACCCCATCCTTTGCCCCCTCGCGTCTACCCGTTGGAAACCCTCACCATGGCGAAACTCACGCTACGCACTCTGCTCGGTGGTTTGGTTAGTTGCATATCCTGTGCCACAATCGCTCACGCCGCTGAACCCTTCACATTTCGGGATATCGAACTCCCCACCAAACTCACCGTCGGTTACGCCGTCCGCTTGGTCGATATGAACGCCGACAAGCGCCTCGACATCTGTATCGTCGATAGCGATCGCATCCTCTGGCTCGAGAATCCCAACTGGACCGAACATGTCCTGGTTGAAAAACCGCAAATCAAAACCGACAACGCCTGCTTCGCGGAGGCCGACATCAACGGCGATGGGCAGATCGACTTCGCGGTGGGTGCCGACTGGCGACCGTTCAACGGCGGCAACCTGCAGTGGATCTCCGGTAAGTCGCCTGTCGAAAAGTGGCAGGTCCACCCCATCGCGGATGTCCATACCGAGCATCGCATTCAATTCGCCGATCTCGATGGCGATGGCAAGCCGGAACTCATCAGCGCGCCGTTGATGGGCGAAGGCGCCAAAGCTCCCCACTGGAATGAAGCGCCGGTGAAATTCTCGATGTTCAAGATTCCCGCCAATCCCGTCGCCGGTCCGTGGGTGCCCCAGGTACTGTGCGAAGAATTGCACGTGACGCATAACTTCGTCGTCACCGATTTCAATCACGACAAAAAGGCCGACATTCTCATCGTCAGCTTTGAAGGCGTCCACCTGCTCGAACCGACCGCCAGTGGCCCTTGGCGTCGCACGCGCATCGGCACAGGCAATCAAGAAACCTCGCCCAATAAAGGTGCCAGCGAGATCAAACATGGCAAACTGGCCGATGGCGATTACGTCGCCACCATCGAACCGTGGCATGGCACGCAAGTCGTCGTCTATACCAAACCCAAGCAACCGCGCGATCCCAACGCCAAAGAGTGGCTGTGGGATCGGCATGTCATCGATGAAGAATTGAAGTGGGGCCATGCCGTGTGGTGCGCCAATCTCGATAGCGATCCCGAGGAAGAACTCATCATCGGCGTGCGCGACGATCTCGACGCCGCCGATCCCACCAAGCGCCGCGGCCTGCGCATCTACGATCCTTCGCCAGACGGCACGAAGTGGACGCGGCAAATCGTCGATCCTGGCAGCGTCGCCATCGAAGACGCCACCGCAGGCGATCTCAATGGCGATGGCAAGATCGATATTGTTGCTGTCGGCCGCGCCACCAAGAACGTGAAGATCTATTTCAATGGCACCAAGTAATCGTCACGACTCAGCGGCGGATGAGGGGCCGCGCTCTTCATTCGCCGCCATCGGGTGGCCTTCAACCGTTCCCTTGTGAGTCGCGCGACTCGCCTACACCGCAGCCATCACGCGTGGCCCCGCCGCCAGGACTGCTTCGCTCGCATCGTCCGCGTACTGCACGAAGTTCTTATGGAACAGACTCGCCAGTTTTTGCGCGGCGACGTCGTACGCTTTGGGATCGCTCCAGGTTAACCGCGGTTGCAACACCGCGCTGGGAATGTCCGGACAAGCCGTCGGCATCGCCAGACCAAAGACCTCATCGGTGACATACTTCACATCCGCCAGTTCGCCAGCATGGATGGCATGAATGATCGAGCGCGTGTGCGTCAGGCTCATTCGTTTCCCCACCCCAAAAGCGCCGCCGCTCCAGCCTGTGTTAATCAGCCAGGCGTTGGCGGCATAACGCTTCATCTTTTCGGCGAGCAGTTCCGCATAGCGCGTCGGATGCCACACCAAGAATGCCGCGCCAAAACAAGCGGAAAACGTCGCTTCCGGTTCCTTGATGCCGACTTCCGTGCCGGCGACTTTGGCCGTGTAACCGCTGATGAAGTGATACATCGCTTGCTCCGGCGTGAGCTTGCTCACCGGCGGCAACACACCAAACGCGTCGCACGTCAGCAAGATGATGTTCTGCGGATGACCCGCCACACATGGCACGCGGGCGTTGTTGATGTATTCAATCGGATAGCTGGCGCGCGTGTTCTCGGTGAGCTTGTCGTTATGAAAATCGACGATCCGCGTGATCGGATCTTGAATCGTGTTCTCCAACACCGTGCCAAAGCGAATCGCCGCAGCAATCTCCGGCTCTTTCTCCGGCGAAAGATTCAAGCACTTGGCGTAGCAGCCCCCTTCAATATTAAAGACGCCATTATCCGTCCAGCAATGCTCGTCGTCGCCGATCAAGCTGCGGCTGGGATCGGCCGAGAGGGTCGTCTTGCCCGTGCCGGAAAGACCAAAGAACAGCGTGACATCATCCTTGGGCCCGACGTTCGCCGAGCAATGCATCGACAAGACCCCTTGCTTAGGCATCAAGTAATGCATGACCGTGAAGATTCCTTTCTTCATCTCGCCAGCATACTCGGTCCCCAAGATCACAAACTCGCCGGAGTCGAAATTAAGCGCAACGGAAGTGTCCGATGTCAGCCCGGGAAATTCGGAATCGGCGGGAAACGCGCCTGCGTTGAAGATGACGTAGTCCGGCTCACCGAAACTTTCCATCTCCAGATCGGTCGGACGGATCAGCATGTTGTGCATGAACAGCGCGTGATAGGGTCGCGAGCAGATCACCCGCACCTTCACACGATACTCGGGGTCCCAGCCGGCGTAGCCATCGGTGACGTAAATATTCTTGCAGCTATTGAGATAGTCCGTCGCGCGGCGGCGAAGCATGCGAAAGACGCTGGGACTGGTCGGCATGTTGACCGGTCCCCACCAAACATCATCGTGGCAAGTCGGCGTATCGACGATCCGTTTATCTTTGGGACTGCGGCCCGTCTTCGCCCGGCTTTGCGCGGAAATCGCGCCGGACATCGTGATCACACAGTCGTCAAACTTCACCCCATCTTCGTACAGACAGGCGGGGGGCAAATTGCGATAAACACCGCTGGCCAGGATGCCATATTTCAGCAAATCGATACGATGAGAAGGCATGACTCACTCCGTTAGCAGTCGCTGAGCCTCTCCCGCCAGAGAGGTAAAAGAAAAAGGGAAGTAAACTTCCCCTCTCCTTACAATACCCGCCCCGCACACGATGGAGAAGGTCCCTGTCTCTGCCGGGACAGACATTCGCGCTCACCAGAGATCCCGTCTTCAGAGGGAAACTCTCGGGACCTCCTTGGCTCTCTTTACTAGATCCCGGGCCGCGTTATTTTTTTGTTCGTATTTTCCATAAACTATTTATTCGCAATACTTTGCACCGACACAAGAAAGCGTCCGATACGTCTGTAGGACTAGTAAAATATTTTTCTTGGACTTATGCATAAAGCCCCCATGGCGACCCGTGAATTCGCCTAGTTTCCCTCCGGCGTAGAGGATCCCCCGCCTGCCACCACGCTGCCGCGAGGAAAGTCCGCCCCACCAAGGCAGCGACCCGCCTGCCACGCCGTAGTGTACCCAATGTACATCATATAGTCATTATATGTTTACCACTTACACAACATTTTCCAGGCATCCTTTCTCTCTTACCCAGACCTCTCCCGTCAGGGATCATTCTGTGTTAACTCGTGTGGCGATACGAGTCCGTAGAGAAATCTGAGGCTCCCCGTGTCAGACGCTCCTCGAAAATGCGCGCGCGAGCGCTCTCACTGGAACAGCATTGCGAGTAACGACTTACGCGAGTTCGAGTCTCACGAAGGGTGCGCCGAGCGCGTCAGACCAGTATCGAACCTAGACGCGAGCAGTTAACAGCAAAGTCGCGCTAGCTGTTAACTGGAAGGCATTTTTTCCGTATCAGCGCCAATTTATGTGTCAGCAGTTAACAGGCGCGCGACTTTTGAGGCGTTGAATGGCTACCACGACGGGCGGCGGATGCGCGAGGGACGCCGAACGAAATCACCAAGGGCTCGACAACAAACTGATCGATCCCGTGGATGACATCGGCAAGGCCGAAGGTGACATAGTTTGCCGCGAACGTCTCGGCGGGATGCTCAAGTTCTATCATCGCAAAGCGGCATAGAGTTTCGCTATTGTGAAGCGATCAACCTGCGATCGCTGCTGCGCGCTCATGAAAATTGACGCGTTTAAGCGGTCCGCACCCCTATGAAAGTCGTCGCCAAGCAGAGTTGGTCGGCTGAGGTCCAACGTGTTTAAGTCCTAGTTGTCAAAGATAAATCGCTCGTTCGACTAATTGCACCATACGGCTTACTCCACACGGAATCCGAAGCTCAATGCTTACGTCCGTCAGTCAAAAATCCCATCCAACGAAACTATGGTGCAATACTTTTTCGTCCCGAACGAACAATTGAACTACCACAACGTTTTCAAAGAATTCATTCGTATGACTCGCATCGCTTGCCAGATCTGCTTCAACAACGGACGCGCGCCACTTCATCGATATACTAACTTCTGAAATTACTATGTCTGGATCAAGTCCTAACATCCGATCAAGATCACCGATGCGACGTGCCTCTGCATTGATCACAGAATGGTCTTCAAAGTCGAATTGCTTTGCAAATGCCTGGGCAACTGCAATGTCTTTTTCCAGATTACTCATGAATTTACCACCGGTACTTCGGGTCTGTTAAAAGTTCAGCCATAATATTATTCAACTCATAAAGTTGTTCTTCGGGATTCAAGTGCTTCCACGCATCTTGCGCTCTAACAAATGAAGATGCAAGGTGCTCTCGTATTTCTTCCAAGAAACAACAAGGACAGGCATAATCTATTGACATCCGCATCGCTTGGCAATAGAACTAATGCGAAATCGGGAAACGCTGGGAGAAACGGCGATGACGGTGGCGAGAAAAACGCTGGTGGATGTGAGTTTGACGCGGTATTACCACTGCATCTCGCGCTGCGTGCGCGGGGCGTTCTTGTGCGGCGAGGGCTTCGAGCATCGCAAGCAGTGGATCGAAGATCGCCTGGAGTTGCTCGCGGCGCAGTTCGCCGTCAGCGTCTGCGGTTTCGCGGTGATGGACAACCACTTGCACGTGTTGCTGCGGCTCGATCCGAGCGTGTCGAAGGACTGGACCGATGAAGAGATCGTGCGACGCTGGCTCGCTGTTTATCCGCCGCGCACGCTGAACTTCGATGACGCCGCTTGCGTGCGTGCGTGGGTTGCGAATGAACTCAAGCGACCCAAGCAAGTCGCCGAGTATCGCCGCCGCTTGCAAGATCTCGGTTGGTTCATGAAGGCGTTGAAGGAGCCGCTCTCGCGGATGGCGAACAAGGAAGACGATTGCAAAGGCGCTTTCTGGGAAGGGCGATTTAAGTCGATCGCGATCCTTGATGAAGAAGCTTTGCTGGCGACGTGTGCCTACATCGATCTCAATCCGGTCGCGGCCGGCATCGCGGCCACGCCTGAAACTAGTCCGCATACGTCGGTGCGTCAACGCGTGAAGCACGCGCAAGCCAAAGGCAAGCTCGCGGCGCTGAAAGAGGCAGCGCGTGGATCGGTCGCCGGCAGTCGCGCGGCAGGCAAGTTCGAAGAATCGCATTGGCTTTGCCCTGTGCAAGACGCGCGACAACAAGGATCGTTGCGCGAAGGGATGCTGGAAAGCTTTTCGCTCGGCAGCTATCTCTTGCTCGTCGATTACACTGGCCGCCTCGTGCGGCAAGGCAAGGCCCGCATTTCGAGCGAAGTCGCAGGCATCTTGGAACGCCTCGGCACGAGCGCCGAGTTTTGGGGCGATCGATTGCAAAAGATGTTGGCGAAGACGCGCTTGTTTGGCAACTATTTTGCCACCGCGCGCAAACGCCTCCGTGAAGTCGCCCAGCAACGCGGCCTGCACCACCTCGACAACGCCGTGCCGCTGCCCATCGCCAGCGGTTAACTCGCCGCCACGCTCCTCAATCTGTTGTCTCTCCCTCCTCACCGCGCTCG